>PWPR01000210.1 GCA_003557085.1 Clostridia bacterium
ACATTGAAGAGGTTGATTCAGAAGCAAGCCAAGATTATGATTACCCTGTATATAGGCTGAAAAAATGCAGTTGTCTAATTGACGCAAGAAAACAACATGTTTTAAATAAGCTTTTCAAAACTGCTAAACTATCCTATAAAATGTATCAACAGACTTTTAAAAATTTTAGACTCGAGTATTATAGTAATATTGCAATAAAAAATGGCTATACTTATAGGCAAATAATGAAGCATAACAGAGACATCGCCTTTGAGTTTGTAGATACTGTGGCTAAAGAAAAAGGTGAGCATAAAGGGCTTTATTTACAAGGAGATCCAGGTGTAGGAAAAACCTTCTTATGCTCAGCAATTGCTAATGAACTTGTTAATAAGCAAGTACCAGTTTTATATTTGCCATTTGTGGAGTTTCTTTATCAAATAAGAGAGACCTTTTCTAATAATGGAGGAAAGATGGAAGAGCTTATAGAGGCAGCAAAGAATGTGAATGTTCTTATTTTAGACGATATAGGCTCAGAAAACATAAGTGATTTTTCTCAAGAGATACTTTTTGCTTTGCTAAATCACAGGATGCTCAATGAAAACAAGCCAACTGTATTATCAAGTAATTATACGATTGAAGAACTAAGTGATGTATATCATCCTAGAATTGCATCTCGCATCAGGCTACTTGCAACTATTCTTGATTGTGTTGGAGATGATATTAGAGAAATGTTATAAACTGTCTTTTATAGGCAGTTTTTTTGTTATTAATAAAAAACTGATTGACAAGTAAAATGATAATTAATATAATTAATCTATAGCTTAATAAAATTAATAAGTTAAACAACAATATTAAGGAGAGTTACATATGATTTATGATGCGCCAGGCAAATGCCCTATTTGTAATGGGGAGCTACACATTACTAGACTTAACTGTAAAGAGTGTGATATTGAGATAAGTGGTACGTTTAAGTTATGTAAATTTTGCCAACTAGACGAGGAGATGAAGTTTTTTATAGCAAGCTTTATAAAATGCAGAGGTAATATTAAAGAGGTAGAAAAGGAACTAGGCATTTCTTACCCAACAGTAAGAAATAGGCTAGATAAGGCTATTGAGGCACTGGGGTATAATCCTCATGAGGAATCAAGTTATGATGAGATTAGCAACGAAAGACAAGATATCTTAAAGAAACTTAGTGATGGTGAAATTAGTGCTGAAGAGGCTACAGAGCTATTAAAAAAGCTGAAGTAAAATGAAAAGACCAGTTTTTTTCTTTATCATTAATATTCATTTCGTTGATAAAAATAGAAGGTTGATTATTCCTTTACCTTTATTTTTAGTCGAGATGATTGCTCAAGGGGCAATAGTTTGGAAACCAGTGATAAAAAAAATTGCCAAAAGCAAAAGCATTAGCAAGATAACTGATGATGTTACAAGGCAAATTGGTGTAGAGTTTGATATTAAGCAAGTATTCATCATGTTAATGGAGCTATGGCTAGAGTTTAGAGCTCTTGGAAAGTTTGAATTTGTAAATGTTGAGACACCAGACATGAAACTGAAAATTTATACATATTGATAACGGAGGATTAAAATGAGTATTACAGAAGAAAGATTGCAGATATTGAAAATGGTTGAGAAAGGGCAGATTTCAGCAGATGAAGCTGCTAGTCTAATTGAAGCCCTTGGTGAAGAGGAAAAGTCATTAGCAAAGCCAAAGTCAAAAAAATTGGAAGGGAAAGTGCTGAAGATAAGGGTTCTTGAGGGAACCGAAGACATGAAGGTTAATGTAAATATTCCTCTAAAGCTGGTTCAGGTACTTGCAGATGTAGGGATAAAGTTTTTACCAGTAGATAAGTATCCAGAGTTGAAGGATTTAAATATTGAAGAGATATTAATGATGGTAGAAGCCGGAGTAGAAGGAAGATTGGTAGATGTTGATGCCGGAGATGGTACTAAAGTAGAGGTGTTTGTTGAATAAGCTTTTCCTCTAAAGTATAATATAATCAACTTTGAGAGGAGGAAGCTAATATGGAGAAGCGTTTTGTTATGCGAGTTTTAGTTAATGCAGTGGCAATTTTTATAGTAGCGAACTATATTTCTAGAGGACTAAGTGTAGACGGAGTAGGTGCGGCACTAGCAGCGGCACTTATTTTAGGAATAGTTAATGCAGTAATTAGACCAATTCTACTATTTTTGACTCTGCCTATTAATCTTCTCACAATTGGGTTATTTACTCTCATTATAAATGGTTTGATGCTGCAACTCACAGATCGCATTGTCAAAGGTATTAGTGTTAGTGGATTCTGGAGTGCAGTATGGGCTTCAATTTTAATAAGCGTTGTAAGCATGTTTATAAATAGTTTAATAATGCCTCAACACCGAAGAAGGTACTATTAAGATGAGCATTAAATTAGTTGCCCTTGATTTGGATCACACATTACTAAATAGTAATAGAGAGATATCAAAAGAAGACTTAAATGCTATTGTAAAAGCTAGAAAACGTGGGGTTATATTTACAATAGCAACAGGAAGAATGTTTGCTGCAACAAAGAAATATGCAAAAGAGTTGCAAATAGATGTGCCAATTATTACCTACCAAGGTAGCTTAATTAAAAGGCTTATCTCAGAAGAGGAGATTAGACATTTAAGAATAGGTTTGGATATTACTAAAGACTGTATCAGGATAGCACAAGAGCATAATATTTTTATTAATGTTTATAATGGTGATGATCTTTATGTTCTTTATGAAAATGAGTTGATTAAAAGATATAAAAGAGTAAATGGAGTAAATGCCATAATAGACAGTAACTTATTAAATAAGATAGACTTTGACCCTACAAAAGTCGTGTTCGTTGAAGACGACTATGACAAGTTAAGCAATTTTCAAAGTCTTATTAAGCATAAATATGGTAAGGTTTTTGATATAACAAGGTCATTACCACACTTACTAGAGCTGGGTCATCTTGATGCTACAAAATCTAATGCCTTAGCATATATAGCTAAGATGCTTAACATTAAGCAAGAAAATACCATGGCTATAGGGGATGGGCTTAATGACCTAGATATGATTAACTGGGCACAAATTGGTGTGGCAATGGAAAATGCTAATGAACTGTTAAAACATAGTGCTGATTGGATTACGTTAGACAATAATAATAGTGGAGTAGCTAAAGCAATAAAAAAATATATACTTGAGGCTCGGTAGAGCCTTTTTTTGTTTAACACTTGTTTAGGGTTATAGGCTATAATAAGATAAGAGTGTTATAACGTAAGCTATATTTTTCTTATAGCTAATTGATGTATTAAGTGAGGGATGTTTATGAGGTTCCCAAGAGAAATAAAATATATATTTGAAGAATTGAGAAAACATGGTCATCAAGGATGGATAGTTGGCGGCGCTATTAGAGATCACTTTAATGGTAAGAAACCAGACGACTTTGATGTTGCTACTAATGCTTTACCAGAAGAGGTAGAAGAGATTTTTACAAGAACAATTCCTACTGGCAAAGAACACGGAACAATAACCGTACTAGTTTCAGATAAAGTTATAGAGGTAACTACATTAAGAGTAGAAGCAGAATATACTGATCATCGTCATCCTGACGAGGTAGAGTTCACTGACAGTATTCAAAAAGATTTAGAGAGAAGAGATTTTACAATAAATGCAATGGCGTTTAATGATCTGGAAGGATTGATAGATCCTTTTGGAGGTTTAGAGGATTTAAAAAATAAGGTTATTAGGTGTGTGGGAAATTCATTTGATAGGTTTAGTGAAGATCCTTTACGGATGCTAAGAGCAATCAGGTTTGCGATTTCTTTAGACTTTGATATAGCAAGTAATACTTATAAAGCTATTAAAGAACTTTCAAATGACCTTAAATATATTACCAATGAGAGAATAGGTCAGGAAATGGTTAAAATGTTTTATCACCCTAGCCCATCAAGGGGGGTACGAATGTTGATTGATACGGGATTAATTAGTAAAGTTCTTCCAGAATTAGTTCCAATGATTGATTTTGAGCAAAACAACCCGCATCATGATTTAGATGTATTCGAACATTCATTATGCGTAGTTGATTCAACACCTGCAAATCTAATCTTAAAGTTTGCTGCTTTATTTCATGATATTGCTAAGCCTAAAACATATGTAGAAAAAGATGGTATAGGGCATTTTTATGGTCATGAAGAGGAGTCAGCCAAAATGGCAGTTGACGTAATGGATCGCTGGAGGATTAGCAAAGCCTCACAAGATAAGGTTGCAGAGTTAATAACAAGACATTTAAGACTACCTAATCCAAAAAGTGGTGTGAAGGTTAAGAGGTTTATCGCTGAGGTAGGAGTGGAGACAATTGATTTGCTATGTGATTTAATGATAGCAGATAGAGCTTGTAAGAAACCGCCATATGATTTTGAAGACATCTATGCTCTGAAGTTTGCAATTTATGATATACTTGCTGACAAAGAACCATTAAAGGTGACTGATTTAGCAGTAAACGGGCATGATATGATTTCTATAGGATATAAAGGCAAAGCAATAGGAGAAGTGCTAAACTCACTATTAACAATAGTTTTAGAGCATCCTAGGTTAAACAATAGAGATTATTTAATGGATAAGGCACAAGAATGGTATGAAAACAGTAAATTAGAGTAAAAAAAAACAAAAAAAATTAAAAAAATTAAAAAATAATTAAAAAAAGCTAAATTTAAAGAAGGAATAAGTGCACTTATGTAGAATTATATAAACACTAGGTTAGTTGATTCAATTATGCGATTTGCACCCGCAATTATACTGTTCATATTAATTATTCATAACTCCTTCCTTTTTTATAAAAATGGATTTAACTAACCAAAGCGGCTTTTTAGCCGCTTTTTTTTATTTTTTTTTGTTATAATATAATTATTAGCTTTTACAAGCTTTAAGGGGGATAATATTGGATAAAATAAAAGTGATGACAGTTTTTGGGGTAAGACCTGAAGCAGTAAAAATGGCACCTGTAATAAAAGAGCTTGAGAAATACTCTGAATTTGTTGAGCCAATCGTAGTGGTTACAGGACAGCATAGAGAAATGTTGCACCAAGTACTTCAGTTATTTGATGTGAAAGTAGATATTGATTTGGATATAATGCAAAAAGAACAGTCCTTGGTAGATATTTTTGAAAGATCAATGAGGGGTCTTGATGATGTGTACAAGAAGCATATTCCTGATATTGTATTAGTTCCTGGGGAT
>PWPR01000028.1 GCA_003557085.1 Clostridia bacterium
CCACTTCCTTCATCTATATCATTTCTGATACCAACTTGTGGTTCACTACACTTGGCGGTAAATACCTGTGGCTGGACTTGCACCAGCTAGATTAGTGCCATGCCTGGCACACGAAAAAGAGCATATCATAATGATATGCCCAGATCACTTATGTTATTTAGTTCTACAATGGCTAACTCTTAAATCATGTTTGTAATATTATTGTATAATTTATTAATATTATCAATTATTATGCTAAATATACAAAAAAATATTTACTAAAAAGTAAATATTTTTAATTTCTATATCAATTTTATTGAAAGTGGTGGATAATAATGGTGGAGGCGGGGGGAATCGAACCCACCGTCCGAAAGTGAATCCACATAAGTTTCTACGTGCGTAGTTTCTGTTTTATATTACCTAATCGATCTTCCAGAAACAAAATATCAATTAGGCTAGTCAGTGAATTTCCCTAATTACCTACTAACATCAGTAATTGGTATCCTATTTTTTATGACATCCATAACCATTGCCATAGGAAGGCCATGGGTGGATGGCTGCGTTTATTTACGCAGCTACTGCTAATCTGTTATCAGCGTTTAAGTTTTGTTTATGTTTTACGGGTTACATAATTCCCGGCACGCTACTCATGTTCATCCTACTCCCGTCGAAACCTGTGCGCCCCCACGTTGCATTGTATAGTATATCAGATTAGTAAGAATTGTCAAACTAATTAGTACCTGCTTCTCTTCTCAGCTTGTCTTGCACGCCTTTCAGCATCTTTCTTAGCAATCGATTCTCTTTTATCATGCAGTTTCTTACCTTCAGCGACTGCTATTTCTACTTTTACCCAACCATTTCTTAAATATAAACCCAAAGGTATCAATGTGCTACCTTTAATTTGAGTATCTTGATACAACTTTCTAATTTCTCTCTTATTTAGTAGTAGCCTTTTAGGTCTAAGCGGATCATGATTGAACTGATTTCCTTGCTCATATGGACTGATATGCATATTAAGTAAAAACACCTCTCCGTTTTCTACCCTAGCATATGCTTCTGCAATATTTGCTTTTCCATTCCTTACAGATTTCACTTCTGTTCCTCTAAGCTCTATACCTGCTTCATATACATCTTTCACATGATAATCATGTCTTGCCCTTCTATTTTTCACTAATTTCTTTATTCCTTTTTGTCTTGCCATATTATCACCTACTTATATTTTATCATTTTTTTTATTATCTATATACATTAGCTTAACTAATTAATATAATTGTAAAGTATCAAATTTGAAGTTTATGAATAGAGGTCACTGCTTTGAAAAACCAACTAACAAATAAAGAAATATTAAAATTCTATCTTCCCTTAGCGACTGCTGCATTTATTATGATGTTTAGCAACAATATTGTCAACTCTGTACTTAGCCAAACTGCTAACCCTAAAGCAGCTCTGGCTGCATTCTCAGTGGCTTTTAGTTATGCTGAAATGATTGCTGCTCCTTGCTTTTCAGGATTGAGCATGTATGTGACTTTGGGAAGAGACAAACTATACTTTCGCAATACACTTAGATTTACTTTTAAGGTTTTGGCAGTAACTTCGACTGCTTTACTAATCTTTGCTTTTACTCCATTTGGAGAGTATATTGCTTCAACATACGGAGGTGCTACTCCTCAGATGATGAAAGAGATAAGTGAAGTATGGAGATACGCTCTTCTTTTGCCTTTATTATTCTTCTTAATGGCTACAAGCAGAGCAGTGTTACTAACTGAAAAAGCTACCTATTATGTTACAATCTCTAGAGTAGTTAGACTAATCTCAATGATAGGACTTTCTCTCTTCTTACCAAACTTAGGCGTCTTCTCAGGTGCTACTTTAGGTGCTTTAGTGATGATTGGTGGAATGTCTATTGAGGTAATAGCAAGTGTAATCCCAGCAGTTTTCTTCTATAGGAAATGGCCTGACAAGCCAGACAGCACTATAATAGAGAAACCATATCCTGCAACCCAAAAGGCTGCTTTAAAATTTCTAGCGCCTCTAATGGTTATTTCATTTATGTGGGGAATCTCTAGACCTATCTTGTTTTCAGGACTAGCAAGGATGGATAACCCTGAGCTTACAATAGCTACCTACAGAGTTGCAACTAACTTCATATGGCTTTACATAGTTTTTATTGAAGAAAACACAAAGCAGTTATCAATAGCGTTTTTGAGTAAGTATAAGTATGAAGCTATGAAGGTTATCGCCTTTATCAGTAAAACATGTGTAATCGTAGTTTTTGCAATACTCATTACCGCAATAACACCTTTCGGAAAGATTATTTTAGAAAGAGTAATAGGAGTAGAACCAGAAATGGCTGCATTAAGCACATTGCCTATCTTGGCTCTTGCAGTATTTCCTGTTTTACAAGCTAAGCAAGAGTTTTTCCAAGCAAACCTGCTTTTGAGAGGTCATACCAATTATCTTGGTTATGGTAAAGTTTTAAATATAATTTTCATGAGTATTTCTATTTTTGCATTGTCAACACTAGTTCCTCATATTGGCGCAGTAGCTGGAGCCATTGCACTAATTATAGGGATGGCTTTTGAAATGATTTTCCTTGGCTATTACGCTAAAAATCTTAACTAATATTAATAGAGCTTCTAACCAGCTCTTTTTTTTATTTTTACTACAAACATATGTTTGTTTTAGCAGCGATTTTTGATATAATATCTTTGAGGTGAAAAGTTATGGACACTATTGATAAGCTCAGTATTCTGGCAGATGCTGCTAAATATGATGTGTCATGTGCATCGAGCGGGGTTACAAAAAAGAACAATTCAGGCATTGGAAATTCTATTAGCTCTGGTATTTGTCACACCTGGACTAGCGATGGAAGGTGCGTATCTTTGCTAAAAGTTCTTCTAACAAATAATTGCATTTATGATTGTAAGTACTGCCTGAATAGAAAGGCTAATGACATACCTCGTGCTTCTTTTAGTCCTGAAGAAATAGCCAGTCTAACATTTCAGTTTTACAAAAGAAACTACATAGAAGGACTTTTTTTAAGTTCTGCAGTTGAAAGAAATCCTAATTATACCATGGAAAAAATATATCAAACTATATTTTTGCTAAGAAATAAATACCAGTTCAATGGCTATGTACATGTCAAAGCCATACCTGGAGCTGACTTAGAATATATTAGCAAACTTGGATATATCGTAGATAGAATGAGTATCAATCTAGAGCTCCCTTCAGAGCAAAGTCTCCAGACTTTAGCTCCTGACAAGAACATGAACTCTTTGCTGAATCCAATAAACTATATTGCCAATAATAGACAATTAGTATCAAACAAAAGGTTGATCACTAATAAGTTTATTCCTGCAGGACAATCAACCCAGTTTATAGTTGGTGCATCTAATGACAGTGATTATGCTCTACTAGAAGCTTCTGAGCAGCTCTATAACTCTTATAATCTAAAAAGAGTATATTACTCAGCATACATCCCGATAAATGAAGATGGAGCATTACCAATGCTAACAACAACTCCACCACTTAAGAGAGAGAATCGCCTTTATCAAGCAGATTGGTTACTAAGATTTTACCACTTCAAATCTCATGAGTTATTAAACAAGAAGAATCCTTTCTTTGATGAGGATTTAGACCCCAAAATGTGTTGGGCTCTAAGAAATCTAGACTTCTTTCCTGTAGAAGTTAACACTGCAAGCTTAAAAACTCTTTTGAGAGTTCCTGGCATCGGACCAAAAAATGCTCAAAGAATTGTAAGAGAGAGAAAAGCATACAAATTAAGTTATGAAAATTTAAAGAAAATGAGAGTTGCACTAAATAGAGCAAAGTATTTTATAACTTGTCATGGAAAGTACAATAGTGAGATTTCATTAAATGCTGAGAAAATTAAGTTTGCTCTCTTAAATAATACTAACAAAGGCCAGATGACTATATGGAACAGAAAATAAGACTTATATATGATGACAGTTTCGAAGGAATACTTACCTGTCTTTATTACCATGCAAAGAAAAATGTTGCTGGCATAACTCATGATAGTACTCAAAAAAATCTCTTCGATAATTATTTCTTTATTAAGACAAACATAGATAAAGCGCAGAAAATGTATTCTTTTCTTAATAAACATTACGGCAAAGAATTTTTAAGAGATATTTACTACTGTCAACTTTCAAATGATACTTATAAAGGTCTTGCCATTCTTAAATATTTCGAATTAGCAAAGATTTTAGGAAAAAGCGTGGTTAATGCCTTTTCTCACCCCTTGGCAAATCCACTCAAAGCTTTAGTACACAAAGTTAGTATGGAAAAGCATAGATTTCATGGACTTATACGATTCAGTAATTATGCTTCTTTTTTGTTGGCAAAATATGAGCCAGATCATAATATTACAGAACTTATTATGCCTCATTTCTCAGATAGACTTAAAGAAGAACACTTTGTAATCTATGATATTTCAAGAGACCTTGCTGGTGTATACAATACAAAAAATTGGCATATAAAAAATGAAACAAACATTAACTTCAATGTTCTAAGTAATAATGATGATTTCGAGATTTTGTGGCGGGAGTATTTTCAGTCAGCCAGCATAAATGATAGACATAATAAGAAAGTTCAAAAGCAATATATGCCAAGAAGATACTGGAAGCACCTGACTGAGTTTGAGCATCTTAAATAAAACTTGTTGCTTACTATTTAATGTTAACCCGCCTTATATATCTTTCTAGATTATACGAAAACTAGCTATTAATAGAGACACTCTCACCATAGAAAAAACGACTAGTGTCTCACTAGTCGTTTTTTAGTTATTTAATTGTCTTCTGCTAATCTCTTATATCTATTGTATCTTGCTTCTGCATCCTTCCTAGCTTCAACAAATAATTCTTCTGCTAGCTCTGGGAAAGTTTGTTGCAACTTAGTATAACGAACTTCACCCAGTAAGAAGTCATTGAAATCCATCTTAGGCTCTTTTGAATCTAAGATAAATGGATTCTTTCCTTCATCAGCTAATCTTGGATCAAATCTCCATAAGTGCCAGTATCCTGCGTCAACAGCTTCTTTAATTCTATGTTGAGCTTTGCCCATACCAGCCTTGATTCCATGATTAATACAAGGAGAATATGCGATTATTAGTGATGGTCCATTATATTCTTCAGCTTCTTTAATTGCTTTAAGAGTTTGATTTTGATTTGCTCCCATACCAATTTGCGCTACATATACATA
>PWPR01000016.1 GCA_003557085.1 Clostridia bacterium
GCTATATTTTATCTGTACTTAAGGAACGAGAGGTTAGAGATGGAACACACATATTAATAGCTCATGCAAAAGGAGAAGAGTATGCTGTAAAAATGGAACAGTTAATCAATCAAAAATATCCAAAATTTACAACTAGTATTAGTGAGCTATCACCTGTAATAAGCGTACACACAGGACCTCAGTCATTAGGAGTTACTTGGGTAAATGGATATTAAAGGATTTGACTTAGTAATACCCAAGTTTGGCGAGCTTAAATTAAAGTATCTAGTTTTAGATTATAATGGCACACTTGCTTCTTCAGGCAAACTATTAGATCATACAAAAAATTTACTAAGAGAAGTTGCAGCTTTCTTAGAAGTATACGTTGTAACTGCGGACACTTTTAAAACTGTAAAAGAGGAGCTTGAAGGTTTGCCCATTAATCTATCTGTAATATCTAAAGAAAATGGCTCAAAAGACAAAAGAGACTTAATTACTAGACTTGGTAGAAATAATTGTATAGCTATTGGAAATGGCAATAACGATGAGTTGATGCTATCTGAGGCTAAACTTGCAATATGCATTATGGGGAGTGAAGGGTGTGCCAAAAATGCTTTAATGGCAAGTGATATGATAAATACAAGTATAGATGAAGCTTTGATGCTCTTTATTGAACCAAATAGGCTTAAGGCAACTTTAAGAAAGTAAAAAAGATAGTTTTGTTTTTAACAAGACTATCTTTTAATTTGCAATTTTTCTTTTAGGTAATAAGTAAATTTTTGACATTTCAATTATATTCATGTGTTTTGCTAACTTTGGGTCATATTTACCTATAGTAAAAGCAAACTGTACAATTGAGCCAGTAAATAGTGCTGAAATTACTGTTCCAATTCCAACTGGTCCTCCCATTAAGAAACCAAGTAGAAGAACAATTACTTCTATGGAAGTTCTAATCAATCGCACTGATTTAGAGCTAAGTTTAACCATGACCTCCATTAATGCATCTCTTGGTCCAGCACCAAGCTCTGTACTTAGATAGAAATATGATGCAAAAGCAATCATAGTCATCCCAATTGTTAACATTATCAATCTCAATAAAATATTATCTGTATGTAGTATTAGGCTAGATTCTAAAACAATATCTACAAAAACTCCAACTGCATAAGTATAAAGGATTGTTGAAAATCCTGGAATTGTCTTTGCAAACATCGTCAATCCAATTATTACAAAACCAGTTAGTTGAGTAGCTTGGCCAAAGGTAATTGGTAACACATTAGCTAAGCCCATATGGAAGACACTCCATGGGGCTAACCCTAATTCAGCTCTTACGGTCAGTGCTATTCCAACTGAGAATAGCACTAGACCCATAATTAAATTAGGAGTTTTTCTGAGGAGAGTCTTCCATTTATTTTCATTTAACATTTATTTTTTCTTAATAAGTAACCTGCTGCCGCTCCGGTATGCTCTCCATTATCAACTGAGAGTATTCCGTTAACAAATACTTTTTTAATTCCAGTCGGATATTGCACTGGATCTGTGTAATCTGATTTTGTGCCAAGTTCTGCTAAATCAAATAACACTAAGTCACCTTTATTGCCTGGTAATATTAACCCTCTATCCCACAAACCAAGCCTATAAGCAGGAGCAGAAGTCATCTTCCTAATAGCTTCTTCTAATGTAAGGATACCTTTATCTCTAACATAAGTAGCTAAGACAGTAATAAAGCTGCCAAAAGTCCTCGGATGTGGAAGTCCAGTTGTAAGAGGACCATCGATAGGTCTAGCACTGCTATCTGAGCCAACCATCATAAGTGGATGTTTCATAATTCTTTCAATGTCTTCATCTGAGATAGTGAAGTATACAATACTAATTCTACCTTCATGATTTTCTAAAATATCAAAACAGGTCTTGAAAGGATCTTCATTGCCACGCTCTTTTGCTATTTGTGATATTGTTTTTCCTACAATAGTATCATCATCCATAGTGTCAGTAATTAGAATATTGTCAAATTCTACACCTTTGTATATGCTAATCCAATTACCTACACCATCTATAATATCTTGTCTCATCTTATCCCTTAAGACTGGGTCTGCTAAGCGTTCTCTCATTTTATAAGCGCCACCTTCATGTGCCCAAGGAGGTAAAATAGCTCCAAGTCCTGTGGCAGAAGCCTTGTAAGGATATTGGTCAAAAGTTACATCTATATTTTCTTCTCTAGCAGAATCAATCAAATTAAGAATATCAACAGATTTGCCCCACATATGTTTACCCATTGCTTTAAGGTGAGATATTTGAACTGGGACATTTGCTTCTCTCCCTACTCTCAAGGCTTCGCTGATAGCCTCAAGAACAAAATCATTCTCACCTCTAATGTGAGAAAAATATAGCCCATCGTATTCAGAGATTACCTTAGTAAGTTCGATAATTTCATCTGCATCTGCATAAGAACTAGGGGTGTAGATTAATCCTGTACTAACCCCATAACAGCCACTATCCATAGCTTCCTTAAGCAACTTTTTCATTTCATCCATTTGTTCACTTGTAGGTTTACTTGGGTTGAAACCCATAACACATTGCCTAATAGCTCCTTGTCCAACAACCGGCACAGCATTAACACTTAGTTTCTTGTTTTTCATTTGCTCTAAAAAATCACCAGTTGTTTCCCAAGTTATTTCTAGATTGCTTTTATCACTAGATTCTTTTCTAAGTTGGGTAACAGGATATGGAGAACTACCACACTGCCCTAAAACATTAGTAGTAACTCCTTGAAGCAAGTGTGCATGAGCCCTGCCATCTTGAAATAGTAGGGATTCAGAATGTGTGTGAATATCAATAAAACCTGGACTTAAGTATAGACCAGCTGCATCTATTTCAGTAATAGCTTTTTCCTGAGATAGATCTCCTACTTTTGCAATTTTTTCTCCACTTATCGCTACATCACCAATACGCCAAGGGTTGCCAGCTCCATCAAGTATTTTGGCATTCCTTATTATAAAGTTGTACATTTATATCACTCCCATTGTATAAATTCGCTTAACTAAATAAAAATCCTTCTTTATATCTGTTAAATTGATTTATTAGTTTAATTTATTAGCGCAGGTGCCACTCTTTAAGATATAATAATAAAAGAAAATAAAGAGGAGGATTTGATGAAGAATTTATTTGATCAAACAAGAATAAAAGGAACTATGCTTGATAATCGTTTTGTCCGTGCAGCTACCTGGGAAAGAATGGCTGAAGAAGATGGAACTGTTAATGATAGATTAATAGAAGTATATGAGGATTTAGCGAAAGGTGGAGTTGGTCTAATTATAACAGGCTATGCTTTTATAATGGACGATGAACAGCCAAACCCAAAGATGATGGGAATGAGTAATGATAGTTTTATTCCGGGGAATGCCAAACTAGTTAAGAAAGTTCATGAGCATGGTTCAAAAATTGTGATGCAACTTGCTTATGGGGGTTCACAAACTAGATATCAAACTGAGGATAGGGTGATATTTGCCCCTTCTGCAATAAGGCACCCTAGAACTGATGTTATGCCTAAAGAAATGACACAGGAAGACATAAATATGGTTGTTAAAGCATTTGCAAAAGCAGCGCAAAGGGCAAAGACAGCAGGTTATGATGGCGTTGAACTTCACGGAGCACATGGATATTTATTAAGTCAATTCCTTAGCCCAGAATTTAATAAAAGAACTGACAAATATGGTGGTTCACTTAGTAACAGGATGCGAATTATTTGTGAAATTTATGAAGAGACGAGAGCTTTAGTAGGAGAAGAGTTTCTTATTATGATCAAAATTAATGCATCTGACTTTGCAGATGAAGGTTTTACATTTAAGGAATGTCAATTGACATGCCAAGAGTTAGCTAGTTTAGGTTTTGATGCTATAGAAATTAGCGGTAAAACACCACCGGAAACAAAAAAGAATACTGAATCAGTTTTAGCAGATTATGCTAAGGTTATTGCTGAACAAATTAATATACCTGTAATTTTAGTAGGTATGAATAGAACCCCAGAAACACTTCATAATATACTGAATCAAACCCATATTGAGTATTTTTCTATGTCAAGACCTTTTATAGCAGAACCAGCCTTGGTAAATAGATGGAAGGTTGATCATAAGACTGCAAAATGTATATCTTGTGGACAGTGTTACCATCCTGAGGGGATTAGTTGTGTTCTAAAATAAGGAGGAAGATAATTTGAGGAAATTAAAGCTAGACTTTAAGCTTTTAGATAAACTATTTGAAGGCTTTTCAATTCTTCGCTGGAATGACCGGATTAGACCTTTAGAATTTTCACAAATGGAAAAAGAATCCCATAAAATGTTTTTGGCATACTTATTTGGGAAAATAGAAGAGCAAGAAGGGAAGAAGGTTGATTGGAGACTAATCATTGAAGGAGGCTTTTATGAGCTGCTTAGGAAGATTGCTTTATCTGATATTAAAGTAGTGGTAACAAGAAAAATAGCAGAAGATAAAGAGCTGAGCAATAGACTTAATGATTGGATAGTAAACAAATATCAAGGTATGTTTGAAGCAGAATTTCTTGAGGGTTTTAAAACCTATCTTGCTAGAGAAGAAGACATAAGTATTTTTGAGTATCGAATTTTAAGAGCTGCCCATAAATATGCAACTCTAAGAGAATTTGAAGTGTTAGGTTTTATTGCAGAAAGAAATACACTTTTTGACCAAACTGAATCTGAGATGTATGCAAACTTAATGCCTTTGATGGATATTAAAGGATTACAGCAAATGATTGCAAAACAAGATATTTATAAGTTCAATTTGATATTTGAACAGTTGAGATATCAAGTTAGATGGAGTCAAACACCAAGGATTCCAAAGACATCAGTTATGGGTCATGCTATGTTCGTTGCTGCAATAATGTTTTACTTCACAAGACAGATTTGTGATTCTACTGAGACGCTTTTTGCAAACTTCTATGCCGGACTGTTTCATGATTTGCCCGAATCTGTTACAAGAGATATTATATCTCCAATAAAACATGCAGTTGTAGGATTAGATGAAATTATTGGCAAAATTGAGCAAGAAATCGTTAATGAGGAAATGTTCAAATATTTAAGTGATGAAACTCATCAAAGTATAAAAAGCGAGCTAGCTGGCTTTACAAAGAATGAGTTTGTTGATAGAAAAGTACTAATAAGCGGAGAGAAGGAGA
>PWPR01000168.1 GCA_003557085.1 Clostridia bacterium
AGATATAGCTACAGCTTTGATATTGGTGTTTCTAGTTCTTTCACTCAAATCACTTATCTTTGATGATTGCGTTATTTCTTTAGAAAAAGACTTAACTGTCTTTATTCCTGATATGTTTTGCTCTATCCCAGATGTTAAACTAGCAATTTTTACTCTCACTTCTCTTTGTGCTTTTCTGATAACTTTGCCAATCAGTTTCGTGCTAAAAAGAATAATAGGAATAGTTATTAAAAGAGTTAGCGCTAATCTAAGGTTTAGGACAAAGAGTGCAATTGATATTCCAGATAATGTAACAATATCTGAAACAAAATATATAAAACCTTGCGATATAAGATTATATATTGTGTCTACATCATTCATAATCACAGATGTCATATCGCCAACTTGATGTTTATTATGATAATCAATATCTAACTTAATTAAATGATCATAAACTTGATTTCTCATCGAAAATAATGTCTTCTGTCCAATTTTTTGAGCCAAAAACATTTGCTTATATGATGACATCCATTGAATAAGTGCTAGAAATATATAAAGCATTATAGTTATTAGTAAGCCAGACATTTCTTTGGTAATAATATGATTGTCAATAACGTTTTTTGTAATGATTGGTAAAACTACATGAGTTCCTGAAATAAATAAAGTTAAAAGCATAGCAATAACAAGCTCTTTCTTTTGATCTACTATATTATCTTTTAGAATTTTAAGAGCTTTCTTGTCAAGGTTCTTCAATTTAAAGTCTTTATTAACATCTGAGCTTAGTCTTCCTCCCATGCCGCCTCTCATCTTACTCACCCCTCATATTAAAAACTTGGCTTTTGACAAAATCTCTGTATAAATCTAAGTTTTCATATAGATAATCATGACTGCCTATAGCTTTGATTGAACCATCAGCAATATATGCGATTAAATCAGAATTCTCGATAGTCCAAAGCCTGTGAGCTATAGTTATAATTGTTCTGTTATGAAAAACATTTTTCAGAGAGTCATATAGTTCATCTTCTGTCTTTTTATCTAAATTCGAGGTAGGCTCATCTAGAATTAGTATTTTTGGATTAGTAATTAAGACTCTAGCTATGGATAATCTTTGCTTTTGCCCACCAGATAATCGAACCCCTTTTTCTCCAATCTGAGTATTGATTCCTTTTGGCAAACTATTGATTAACTTACTTAGTATTGCTCCTTCAATAGCCTCATTTACTTCATTAAGACTAGCATTTGGATTACCAAAGGTTATATTATCGAGTATTGTGCCATCAAAAATAAAAGGTTCTTGGCTCAAAAATCCAGTGTTTTCTCGTAGTTTTGTCAAACTTAGATCATTTAGTGATATCCCATCTATAGTTATTCTTCCTTTTTGAGGAGTGTAAAAGCCCATAATAAGATTAATTAAAGTAGATTTTCCTGCTCCACTAGCGCCTACTAAAGCTATCGATTTTTCACTTGGAATATTCAATGATAAGTTATGGATAGCATCCTTTTCACTATTTTTATAAGAAAAACTAACATCTTCTAGCACGATATTACCCTTAAAGTCATCTAGCCAAGTACCTCCTTCAAGGTCTTCTTGATTTTCTTCAAGTATTTCAAAAACCCTACTGCCTGCTGCAATTGCTGTTATTGATGCACCCAACAACATGCCTGTTTGTCTTATAGGTCTAAGGAGTAGTCCCATAAATGTAAGAAATCCTATCAACATTCCTGGAGTTATAATATCGTTTATAGCTAAGTAACCACCCCATAGTAATGTAAACGCTGTTCCTAGAGCCATTAAGAAATGTACATATGGCAACCATAGGGCAGATATTTTGGCAGCCTCTATATTTTTATCAAGTAAATTATTAGCACCCTTTGAAAATCTAGTTGATTCATACTCCTCAGTTCCCAGAAGCTTAATTGTTTCTATGCCACTAAAGGTTTGCTGCACAGAGCTAGTCAACTTACCAAAGCTCTTTCTAATCTGCCCCATCACTGGTCTGACTTTAATAGAGTACTGATACATGGCGTGAATCATAAAAGGTAACAGCAAAATAAAAGCCAAAGACAATGAAGGTTGCCAAATAATCAAAACTATTAGAATACCTAATATTATTAAAATATTGTTAATAATATTAACCATAGAAAAACCAAAAAAGTGTCCTAATAAGTCAGTGTCAGAAGTAACTCTACTAACTAGTTCACCAACTGGTTGTTCATCAAAAAAAGTAAAGCTCATATTATTAATATGTTTAATTGTCTTGGTTCTTAAATCATGAATTATTGTTTGCCCAGCCCTTTCAAGTATTATTCTTTGACTATAATATAATACTCCTTTAATAAGAGTAGCTACTACGATTGTTAGAAAAACAAGAAATAGCATTTGTGAATCTATCACTGCAATACTATCAACAACCTCTTTAATTAGAATAGGAGGCAAAAGAGTAAAAAATGTAGACATAATCAAAAGACCTAGACCTAAGCTCACTTTTTTCATATGTCCTTTGTATAATCTAAGTAGTGATA
Source organism: Clostridia bacterium (assembly GCA_003557085.1). Classification (GTDB taxonomy): domain Bacteria; phylum Bacillota; class UBA994; order PWPR01; family PWPR01; genus PWPR01. The sequence continues at coordinate 2,503 of PWPR01000168.1, forward strand.
TGAAAGTATCCTTTTGTATCTTCAAATCCTTACACACTCCTTGCATCTATATGTTATAATCATATAGTAGTAGAATATTGGTCATATGTCAATAAATACTGGAAAGGAGAGTATGATTTAGTCCATGACAATATCATACAAGAAAAAAAATGAACAATAAAAGCCATTTCAAGCAATGCAATTGTAATATCAAAGGATTTATAAAGGCTAGTATCTTACTGATGCTTTCCAAGTCTGAATGCCATGGCTATACTCTGCAGAAGAACATAATTGAAAGCGGTCTAATTGACTCTGTTGACATAGCATCGATATATAGGCATCTCACTGCACTAGAGAAGAAAAATTTTATTAGCTTCTCTTGGGAAGAATCTACAATAGGTCCAGATAAAAAAGTATATGCTATTACTGCAAAAGGAAAAGATCTATTAAAAAACTTTGTTAAAGCTCTTAGTGACAAGAAAGAGAGACTTAATATGTTTTTGGACTTAGCTAGCAAATACGATTAAACTTGCACCTCTGATTTCTTTTTTCATGATTTGAAGCTTCTAGTGAACTTATCTTCATTTTGCTCTAGATAAATAATCTAAATCTCTTGACAGATAATTAAACTCTCTGTTATCTTATTTTTATTAATTGTATATAGATCTTATAGAGAGGAAGTGGTTTTATTAAGACACTAAATATATTTACAGATGATAAAGAAATGCTCAAAGGCTTTCTTTGGATAATTCTATCTGTACTTATCGGCTTTATAATTTGGAGCTTTCCCACACCCGAAGGTCTAACAATTGAAGGTCATAAATTTTTAGCTTTACTTGCTAGTTTGATTGTACTTTTCGTAAAAGAAATGATTCCCCTCCCTATAACAATGGCTGCTGCAGCCTCTTTTATCGTTCTACTAAATATATCAGAAATTAATTTTGTTTTCTCAGCATTTGCTGATCCAGTTGTATTCTTCGTACTTGGCTGTTTAATGCTTGCGAATATAGCCGATCATGTAGGATTAACTAATCGGCTCGGAAATTTTTTACTTAAGCACTGTGGAAACAATGTTGTCACTTATTCTTTCTTTTCTTGCCTCTTATTTGGCTTAGCGTCTGCTTTTATGCATGATGTATCTTCAGTTACCATTGGTTTAATATCGCTTTTGCCGTTGATGCGAGCAGCTGATATAAGACCTGGCAGTAACACAGGCAAGTTTTTAGTAATATCAATGGCATTTTGCTGTAGTGCTGGTGGGATGGGCACTTTAGTCGGAGGAGGCAGGAATATGGTTGCAGTGACTTTCCTGCAAGATATTACGGGAACTACCTTGTCATTTTTTGATTGGATGATTCATGCGCTTCCTCCTGCGATAGCAATAATACCTATTATCTGGTTTACACTTTATCTCTATTTCAAACCTGATAAAACAGCAACTTTTCCAACAGATATAACTAAAGATAGTAAGAGTATCCCCTTTAATAGAGATGAGAAATGGACTTTAGTTGTTATACTTCCTGTTTTTACTCTCTTTTTAACTGCTCGAGTGCATGGTCTTCACTATGCAGTGATAACGCTTCTTGCTGTTTTTGCTCTTGCTGCATTGGGCATAGTAAATTGGGATAAGATGAATGATGAGGTTTCTTGGGCAGTGGCACTGCTGATATTTGGTGGTGGAATAGTGATTGGTCGCGTTATGCAAGATACTGGAGCAGCAGGATTTATTGCTGACTCTATCTACCCTATCTTTGAAGGTAGAAGCTGGTTTACTATTTTCTTATTAGTAGGCATATTAGGCTCAATCTTCTCGCAAGTTATGGCTAATGTTGCTTCTGCTTCACTAATTTTGCCTATTACTTTACCTATTGCACTACAAATGGGAATAAATCCAGCTATTATTGCTTTAAGTTTAGGTATGTTTACATCTTTTGCTTATCTTTTAGTAATAGGCTGCCCCCCAAATGCTATTGCATTTGGTTTTGGATACTTTACAACTACAGATCTTTTAAAAGCAGGTTTTGTTACACAAATAGTTGCAACTATAGCCCTAGCTTTGATATCATTAGGGTGGTGGCATGTACTAGGTATTTTAATATAATTTAGGGAGTGAATGCTTTGCTTAGTACTAAAGTTTCTGAGATTATGCGTTCTATAGATAATATGAAGGTAGTCCATATAGATGATTGCCTTAAAGACATTGTAAAAACATTTATTGAAGAAAATACAGGAGAAGTAGTCTCTAAGATTCTAGCAATAAGTGATGGTTCAAAGCTAATTGGGATCTTAAGCGTTGGCGATGTATTAAAGAATGCAAAGGGCTTAATGAAAACATTTTCTAAAGAAGAAATTAGGAAAATGAGCTCTCTTACTATGTACGGACAACGCGAAAAAATTAAGAAAATAGAAAATCAAATTGTTACAGGATGTGACCTCAAAGTAAGTGATATCATGTGTGAGAGAACCATGAAGTTAACCCCTGAGGATACTATATCCTTGGCTTTTGACTATCTACTTGAGAGCAATCTTAGAGTATTACCTGTTTATAACTCTGAAAAGAAAGCTATTGGCATTATTAGAGATGTCGATTTGCTTGAGTGCATAACAGACTTTATAAATAATTAAACAAAG
>PWPR01000204.1 GCA_003557085.1 Clostridia bacterium
ATAACAGATCTCCAAAATAACACAATATTAGGCGCTGATGTCACATCAACAACTGACAAACCTGTTGTAGTCCACCCGCTTACAGCCTCAAACATTGCTTGCGAGAAGTTTAACATACCTGACATAATAAAAGGTAGAGTTGAAAGCACTATAGTCAAAAACCAAGTCAAAACAACAATCACTCCACCTTCAGGTAACGATAGACTTGTTTCATCCTGCTTATTTACAGGCAATAGTTTCATTAAGTAACCTATAACAATTGATAAAAGAGCAGGAAAAAGAAAAAATGGCATCAGTTCAATTTCACTTGGATAAAATGGTAACACTAAAAGAGGTAGTAACATGATGAGTCCCACACCAATTATTATTACCCCTACATAGCTAACTATTAATCTATATCGATTTTTAAGTTGCTCAATATAAAGCATTAATCTAACCGTCCTCGTAATATTTCAAGCGTTTCCGACTGCACTCTAGGCAATGTCAAAACTATAAGTTTGTCATTAAGCCTTATATCTGTTTTCCCCTTAGGTATTATAGCCTCTTCTTTCCTTATTATGCAACCAACTACTGCCTCTTCAGGAAAATTAATAGAATTAATCGTCTTTCCAATAACAGGTGAATCAGACGTGATTTCAACTTCCATTATTGAGACCTTTCCTTCCTCTATAGGTATAAGATTTGTTATTTCGTCAACTGCAACCCTTTGTTCTATAAGTGAAGAGATTATCTCAGCTGTACTTATTACTGTATCTACACCTAGTTCATGAAATATTTTTATATTCTCTGGATCATTTACAATAGCAATTGTACGTTTTATCATAAACATCTTCTGGGCAATTTGGCAAATAACTAAGTTATCTGGATCTTTTGGAGTCAAGGCCACAATTATTTCAGAATATGCTGCACCTGCCTCCTCTAAAACATATGGCAAAGATCCATCTCCATTTATAATCTTGGCATTATGCATTCTTGCCAGCCTTCGACACGTTTCATACTCATCATTAATTACAGTCACATTATGACCTTTAGAAACAAAAGAGCGAATCAAAAAATGAATCTTTTTGCCTCCACCTACAATTATAATATTCATTAATCCGCCTCCTCTATACCTGCAAAATCTCGTGCTATGATATTTTGAAACTCAATTGCAGATAAAAGAGTAGGACTGACTGTCTCGATATCTAACTCTTTATAGATTTTATACCTGTTAGGATCATGAAGCCTAGCTATAACTTTTGGAACTTTATAAATTGATTTTGCAATTTGCGCTATCATAATATTAGCATTATCATCATCTGTAGTCGCAACAAGTACATCTGCTTGCTCTATTTTAGCATTGCGCAATACTTCATCTTCAATACCGTCTGCTTCTATTGTAAATCCTCCAAAATCCTGTTCAAGACCTTCAAACGAGTTTACATCTTTATCAATTATTACGACTGAGCACCCATCTCTAGATAATAAACTTGCTAGATGTGAACCCAATCTACCACATCCAATTACTATAATATATTCATCTGTCTTATTTCTCTTTTTCAACTTTACTATCTCCTAAGTCGATATTCGCTTTAGAATAAGAATAACTTGCTGATCGTTCTAAATTAGCTCTTGCAGGTGTATAAGTAGGATCAAGCGCCAAGGCAGCTCTATAATGCTTTTGAGCTCTCTCTATATCGCCTTTATACTCAGCTATAACACCTAAAAGGTTATGTGGTTCTGGTTTATCCACTCCCATAGCAACTGCCTTTTTTAAATAATCTTCTCCCGACATATACTCTTTTGCTACTATTTTTCTCTTAGCAAACTGTAAAGTATCAGTATAGCCTTCTAGTTCATCTTCTATAAGATCTCCTCTAGCCAATACATTCTCTACGATTTCTCTTATTTGAGCAGGGGTAAATGGCTTGCCTATAAAATCAACTGCACCAAGCTTCATAGCTTCTACAGCTTTCTCTACTGAACCGTAGGCTGTCATCATGATTACATCAACATCAATACCGTCTTCTCTGACTTTTTCTAAGACTTCCATCCCTGTTAAACCTGGCATTCTTATATCAAGCAAAGCTAAATCATACTCATTAGTCTTAAGTTTTGTCAGTGCTTCTTCACCATTTACAGCTATATCAAGTTGGTATTCTTCTGAAGAAAAACACTGTTTCAATGTCATCCTAATGTTAGTTTCATCATCTACAATTAATAGCTTATATGTCATTATAATCTACTCCTTTATATATTTCTTAATGATATCTCTGATTTGATTTGGGGTAAATGGTTTAACTAAGAAATCATCACCACCAACATCATAACCCTTTTTTATGTCTTCATCTTGTGCTTTTGCACTTACAAAAACAACTGGAATATGATTAGTGCTTGCTTCCTCTTTTAGAGCTTGACAAACTAAGTATCCATTAAGCTTAGGCAACACAATGTCTAAAAAAACAAGGTCTGGCATACTTTCTTGAGCAAGTGAAACTGCTGAAGTGCCATCTTTTGCTATGATAACTTCATGACCCTCTTTTTTCAAGAACATATCTAAAACTTTTATGATACGCTCCTCATCTTCTACTACTAAAATTTTACTCATAATATATCCTCCAAAATTTATCTAGCAACTTTTAAAGTAAAGTAAAAGACACTTCCTTCACCAACTTTACTCTTTACCCAAATCCTTCCATTATGTGCATGTACAATTTCTTTGGAAATAGAAAGCCCTAACCCAGAACTCCCTGTCTTTGCCACACCATCGCTTTTAAGCTGAACAAACTTCTCAAATATCCTATCTTGAAACTCTTCTGGAATGCCTTTCCCATTATCTCTAATTGAAAAGAGAAATTGATTTGCACTTTGTTTTACTGCTACCTCAATCTTCCCGCTACCATCTTCTGGTATATATCTCACTGCATTTCCGACTATATTTGAGAGCACCCACGAAATTTTATTAAAATCTGCTTTTACCTTAAGTAAATCGTCAGGTATATCAACAATCAACTCTCCATTAATCTTTTCTACCTGAGACTTAAAAGGACTGACTGCGTGCATAACTATTTCTTTTATATCATGTTCTTCAATATCCATCTCAATTTTACCAGACTCCATCCTTGAAATATCAAGTAAATCACTTACTAAAGCTGTCAATCTTTCTTCATCTTCCTTTATAGCTGACACTAGTTCAAGTTGATCATCGTTTAACTGACCAATTTGCTGTTCTAAGAGTAGACCTGCCCCCATACTTATTGAAGTTAGAGGTGTTCTAAACTCATGAGCGGCTGTTGAAACAAATTGGCTTTTGAGTTGATCTATTTCTTTTAGCTTAGTTATATCTTGAACCAAGGTTACTTCGCCTAAGCTCTCATCGTCAACTCCGTGAATGGTCCTAGCTTCAACCCTGTAATGCTTTTGGTTCTCGTCTTTACCTAATGTAATGTCCACATACTCTTTATATGCCAAGTCTTTATCAAGGTCTGTCTTAGAAGCTGTCTCTATAAGCTTAAACACTTCATCATTATTAATCACCTCAAGAAAATGTTTACCAATATTCTCTGACTGCCTAATCTCAAAGGCTCTTTCAGCAGCTCTATTAATTAAGCTGATCTTTTTATTTTTATCAGTGACAATAATTCCATCTGAAATACTATTAACAATTGAGTCAGCTTTATGCTTTTCATCCATCAATTTCTGTACATTTAATTTCTCATATTCCTTCAGTTGTTCTGTCATATAGTTAAACTCTTTAGCTAATACTCCAATTTCATCATTTCCACTCACATCGAGCTGCTGACTGTAATCACCTTCAGATATTTTTCGTATTTTATCAACTAATCCATAAACAGGGGTTATAGTTTTGTTTATTAAATAAAAAGAAATTACTAACCCACCTAAAACTGTTATTATAGCAATGATAACAGCTCTATATGATGCAGTCATTGCTGTCTGTCCTGCTCTATCTCTAAGTGTAAGCATTGCTTCTTGATTAAGAATTTGCAAGTCTCTGAGTTCTTCTTTAATTGTTTCAAATAAAGGAAATACTTCATTATAATAGAACTCATGGGCTTCTATATTACCCTCTAAGCTTTTAACCTCAACTAGACGCTGAAAAAGATTAATATATTGACTATAATTTTCATTTATTAATCCAAGCAACTCTGCCTCTCCTGGCTCTGTAACATTCTCCTCTGCTCTGGTTAGAGCTTTTATGAACTCTATTTGATTTCTTTGAAAGCTATTAGATGTGCCTTCATTTTGTGTAAAGATAAATGAAAGCTGTGCACTATCTTGTCTTTCTATTGAGTTTGTCATGTTTTGCGCTGACACGACTGACTGATAATTGTCTTCCATAATTCCTTCAATGGAATTAGTTAAACTATTAAAATTAAGTACTGCCCAAACATTGTTAATTATGAAAATTACCAAAAGCAAAATAAATATTGCCATAAGCTTTGCTCTTAGTGTTCTTTTCATCTATCTCACACCTTTCAAACACAGTTTATATTTTTATTTCATACATTATACAGCTTATAGAGGTTTTTTTCATCTCATAATGACTACAAAATAATTATATCAAAGAATACATAGAAAAATCCCTGAAAAAAGTACTTACCTTTTCTTAGGGATTGATATCTGACTTATTTAATATGTTTCTGCTTAGCTCTTTTATAAGCTTTTATTATTTCATGATTTACCAAAAGGAATAGACTTGCCCCTAAAACATAAACCCAATCAAGTATACTAATTGAGCTAAATCCAAGGAAATTCTGAATTAGAGGTAAATTTATTGCTAGCAATACTAATCCTAAAGATAGAACAATTGAAATCAATATTTTCTTGTTAGTAAAAAAGCTCTTTGAAAAAATAGTTTCAAACTCATATCTTCTAGACATAATATTTGCAAATTGACAAAACACAATTGTCAGATATGTTATAGTGGTTCCTCTAGCATATAGCATAGTGCCTTCATTAACAACACCACCATGCCTACTCATAAACAGTCCAAAGTTAGCAAAAGCTAAACCACCGATTAATAGCCCCAGATAAATAACTTCTATACCAGACTTTTTGTTGATAATATGTTCTTCTTGACA
>PWPR01000103.1 GCA_003557085.1 Clostridia bacterium
ATATAGGAGGTTGCATAGGATCTTCTTGTACAATTGCTGAAAGAGAGTTTGGGGTGCCAGCAATAGGTACGATGGCGCATAGTTGGATTCAAGCTTTCCCAGATGAGTTGAGTGCTTTTAAGGCATATGCGAAAGTATATCCAGATAGCTGTACATTATTAGTTGATACATATGATACTTTAAACTCTGGAATACCCAATGCAATTAAAGCTTTTGACGAAGTACTAAAGCCTTTAGGAGAAAGACCAAAAGCAGTAAGAATAGATAGTGGGGACTTAGCATATTTATCGATTCAAGCTAGAGAAATGCTAGATGAGGCTGGGTATAAGGATTGCAAAATTGTAGCTTCTAGCTCGTTAGATGAATATGTAATTAAAGATCTGCTTATTCAAGGAGCAAAGATAGATATTTTCGGTGTTGGAGAAAGGTTAATCACATCAAAATCAGAACCTGTATTTGGAGGAGTATATAAGTTAGCAGCAATTGAGAAAGATAATACGATTATCCCAAAACTAAAAGTCAGTGAGAATGTTGATAAAATTAACAACCCTGGCTTTAAACAGGTATGGAGATTTTTTGATAAAGATGATGGTAAAGCTATGGCTGATTTGATAACGTTACGTGGTGAAAGAATAGAAGAAACATCAACATATGAGCTGTTTGACCCTGTTTATATCTGGAAACGTAAAACAATATCTAATTACATAGCCAAACCATTATTGGAACCTGTTTTTATCAAAGGACAGCTTGTTTATCCAAGACTTACTAGCAAAGAAATAAGGGAGTATTGTCAAGCACAATTAGATACTTTGTGGGAGGAAGTGCTCCGTTTTGAAAAGCCTCACAAATACTATGTAGATTTATCTCAAGACTTGTGGGATATGAAGCAGAAACTGCTTCATCAGAGATGATTTAGATGAGCAGACTTATGTTTGCTCGTTTTTGTTTTATGTCATTTGACAAGCTATGGAATTTATTACTAAGTTGTAAATGAGAAAGAAGGGTTTGAAATGTTATCTTTGCTAATTAATGTTGCTATACCAAACATAATAGGAGGAGTTAGCTCTGGGTTAAGCAGTGATTCTAGAGAACAGTATAGTAGTCTAGTTTTGCCTAAGCTACACCCACCTGGATATATATTTGGGATTGTTTGGGTAATTATTTATACCCTAATGGGTGTAGCAGCCCATATTGTGTTGCAAAATATAGTTTTTAGAGAAGATTATATTGTCTTTTTTGTTTTATATGGAGTTAAACTATTCTTTAATTTTGCATGGAGCATAATTTTCTTTAGATATCTTAAGCGAGGGCTAGCTTTTGTCTGGATTATAGTACTTAGTATTTTAATAATTATCAACATTTTTTATTTTTATCAGTTTTCTAGCATGGCAGCATTCTTAATGATTCCGTATATTTTATGGGTATTATTTGCTTCGTGGCTTAATTACTCAATATGGAGACTCAATCTATAAAATCATTAGTATATTCAGCAAATAAAAGAGTTATTTGAAGTGTTGAATTCATACTATATTGACACAAAGAAATATAAAGTAAATAATGGAGTTAAGTATTTATTGGACCTTGATATGGTCCAATTTTTTATAGGAGTTGATATTTTTGACTAAGAGCAGTAGTAGAATAAAGCTTGCTGATGCTAGAGAAATAGAACCATTGTGTCCTTATGCGAAGATTTGTGGTGGTTGTGATATGCAACATTTAAATTATAATGATCAGTTGATATGGAAGCAAAAAAGAGTAGAAGACTTACTTGGAGGTTTTGGGGTAGTAGAGCAAATAATAGGTATGGAAGATCCAACATATTATAGAAACAAAGTTCATGCAACCTTTCAAGTTAGAAGAAGACGGGTAGTATCTGGAATGTATGAAGAGAACACTCATAAGGTTGTTGATATTAACAACTGTATGATTCAAAGTAAAAAAGCAAACGAAATAATTGCAACTATCACAAAGCAGCTTAACAATTCAAGAATTGAGATTTTCAATGAAGATACCGGAGAAGGTTTATTTAGGCATGTCTTAATAAGGACAGGATATAACTCAGGTCAAATTATGGTTGTTTTAGTAGTAGCTAGCAATTTTTTTCCATCTAGGAACAAGTTTGTAAAAGCACTTATGAGAAAACATCCTGAAATAACAACAGTTGTACAAAACATTAACAATAGGGATACCAGCATGGTCTTGGGATTTGAAGAGAGAAAACTAAGAGGTAGTGGATATATTATAGACACTCTTTGTGACAAAAAATTTAGGATTTCATCTAGATCATTTTATCAGATTAATTCTGTTCAAACAGAAAAACTCTATTCAAAAGCAATTGAATTTGCTGAACTTAGTGGAGATGAAGTCCTCTTAGATGCTTATTGCGGTATTGGAACTATCGGGTTAATCGCAAGTGACCATGTAGAAGAAGTCATTGGAGTTGAACTAAATAGTGACGCGATACAGGATGCAATTGCTAACTCTAGATTAAATAATGTTAAGAATGCTAGATTTTACAAAGCTGATGCAAGTGAGTTCATCAAAGGTTTAGTTCGTGAAAAAAGACAAGTTGATGTCTTAATTTTAGACCCTCCAAGAGAGGGTAGTACTGCAGACTTTCTAGGAAGTGCAAAACAACTAAGTCCAAAAAAAATAGTATATGTATCATGTAATCCAGAGACACAAGCCAGAGATATAAACATGATAAAAGATGCATATGATATCAAGAAGATTCAGCCAGTAGACATGTTCCCATTTACCAGTCATGTGGAGACGGTGGTATTGATGTCAAGGAAATAAAGAAGTGTGCTATGAAAGGCTTGATATAGCCTTTTAGGGGGTTTGGCTGGGAAAATAGATGTTAGAAATCGATGATTTTTTGCTCTGTGGGAACTAGTCCAAAAGGGCATTATGACCCTGTACAGAGCAGGTTAGATGTCAGAAGGTTCGTACAGAGCAGAATGGATTTTTTTGTAGAATGGTAGGGCTGGGAGAGTAAGTTGGATGTAGACACAAATAATTTTACGTAGCAGATGTAAGACATTATAATATAAAAGAAATTATGGTGCAGAGAGGAAACGATTATTTATGGAAGGAATTTATTTAAAAGATGAGTTGTATACTTTAATCAAAAACGATACTAGTATTTTTGAATTTATACAATCAGGTTCTTTAGATGGCATTTGGTATTGGGATTTAGAGAATCCTGAAATAGAATGGATGAGCCCTAAATTCTGGCAAACACTTGGTTATAATCCAGATGAAAAAAAACACTTGGCAAGTGAATGGCAAGATATTATATTTCAAGAGGATTTAAAATTAGCTGTAGAAAATCTTAGAAAACACTGTGCAGATCCTAATCATCCATATGATCAAATTGTACGATATACACATAAAAATGGTTCTACAGTATGGATAAGATGTAGAGGTTTAGCTATAAGAGATGAGAATGGAAAGCCTATACGTATGTTGGGAGCACATACTGATATAACAGATTTAAAAGAAGCAGAAAAAGAGATTACAAGATTAACTAAAGAGTATGAAAAAGTATTTAATGGCACTCAAGACGCTATGTTTCTAATGAAAGTATTAGAAAATGATGAATTCCGATATGTTCGAAACAATCTAGCTCATCAGAATAAGACAGGGATTCTCCTTGAGCAGATTATGGATAAGTCTCCGCAAGAATTGCTTGGCAAAGAGATGGGTGATATTGTTTCAGAAAACTACAAAAAATGTGTTATAGCCAGTAAAAGTATCGTATATGAGGAAGAATTAAATCTGCCTGGTGGAGAACGTATTTGGTTAACAACTTTAACCCCTGTTTTTGAAGATGATAAAGTTTCTTATGTTGTAGGTTCATCAACAGATATTACTGAGAGGAAAAAGTTAGAAATAGAGTTGGATAAACAAGCCAACTATGATAAGTTAACGGGACTTCCGAATAGAAGATTATTTTTTGAACGATTAGAGCGGCTTATTGTTGAAAGTGAAAGAGATAACATTCAATTTGCACTGCTTTTTATTGATTTAGATGGATTTAAAGTCATCAATGATAACTATGGTCATGAAGCTGGAGATGAGGTTCTAATCACTATAGGGCAAAGAATTCAAAAGTGTATTCGAAAATCAGATACAGCGGCAAGAATGGGTGGAGATGAATATTCAGCGCTTCTAAGAGGTGTTGAAGATAAAGAAGTGATAAGTAATGTAGTTCAAAAAATTCATAAGGAATTACAAGAAGTCATGTATATAGGGGATAATGAATGCTATATAAATTCTTCTATTGGTATTGCAATCTATCCTGACAATGGTACAGATAGTGAGACCTTATTAAGAAATGCAGATTCGACAATGTATGAAGTGAAAAGAAAAGGCAAGGGTGGATTTGAATTTTTTGAAGATATAACAATAGGTGAATAATGAGAGTTGTATTCATATAGCCAAGTGGATCGGAGGAAACGATATAAATCCTTGACTTATCAAAATTTCTATCGCATTACTAGATACCTATCGAAGGATTGGAGGTAATGCAAATGACCAATGAGAAAAAAGAGAAAATTATTGGATTAAGGAAGTTAGGTATAGTTTATCGCAGCATAGCCACTGGTATGGATCTAACCAGAGATAGTGTCAGGAATTTTTGTAAGAGTCGAGGGTTGGATGGCTTTGGTCAGGATTATAGTAAACCAAAGCCTGAAAAGGTAGTAAGAGAACATTGTAAAAACTGTGGAAAGCGGATTAATCAGAAGAAGCTGAAAAGGGCGTCCAAAGATACATTGCTCTATAGAATGTAAAAGAGACTAGGAACATAAGAATCCAATTGTCTATCAGCTTGTTTGTTACTACTGTGGGAGCGAGTTTGAGAACAAATCAAAGAATGGGAATTACTGTTGCCGAAGATGCTACATTCGAGATAGGTTTTGGCGAGATGAAGATATTGAAGATGTGATCAAGCACCTTAAAGAGAGAAGGCCGCTACAAAATGTACCAATATGGATTAAGGACTTGATGGCCAGGAAAGAAGCTCAAGAACCAGATGAAGATTCGAAGGAATATTACTAAATTTAG
>PWPR01000002.1 GCA_003557085.1 Clostridia bacterium
AATGGTATGGAAAGGGAGATGGAGTTTTTGACGCAGCAGTTAAAGGTCTTGGGAATGCTGAGTTGATGGCATATATAACTAAGAAAAATCCTGCTGTTGGATTTATGGACTTAATAAACTTTGTAGCTCTTGGGGGAACACAAGCAGCAGATGTAATTAGCCCCAGTAAAACTATTACAGGTACAACAAGCTATATTTATGACATGCTAACAAAGGACCCTAAAGTACTCGAAGAACGAATGCGGAATGGAGACTATGGTCCTAATGTTAAAAACTTTGTCGATGCAGGAAGCATAGCTAAGGATGCCTGGAATGACCCAGCAGACTTTAAAAGAGCATGGAATGAGTTTGCAACTGTCAATGAAGATGGGGGTAGTGATTCTTTTACTGACATGTATAAAACCTCTGAGGACTTATGGAGAGTCCCAGAAGGAACTCATAGATACTCTCCTAGAAGGCTTGTAAGTTGGGTTGGAAGGAATGCAACCGATGGGGTTATAGCTGCTGGAGAAGGTGCTGCTAGGACAGGCAGTTGGTTTGGCAGAAAAACTGCTAATTGGTTCTAGAGGAGGAAGAATAAAATGCCATTATTTACATTTGACCATTATCAACTTACACAGCTGTCGCTGAACTCTAGAAGTAAACCTAATGAAATATCACCAATAAATACTGTTAGTTTAGTAGCAGCTCTTGGGGCTAAAGAGGATCGTTTAAAAGAATCTTTTGAAGATTTATTAAGACTTGAGCTGATCGCACAAGAAGGTAGTAATTATAAGCTAGCACTAGAGCTAGAGCCTGCATTTCTAATTATGCATCAACCCAAGAGAGTATGGAAATTTTACAGAGAAAGCTTATCGGATATTGGAGAAGATAGTTTTTGTTTTATCGGAAGTGCTGGAGTTCAAATGACAATTGGACCTGCATTTTCATATAATATTATCAAGTATCCTTATACAGAGAAGCTAGTTGACCAATGGTTTAAAGAGGAGTTTATAAAGGATTTAGAGCATCCAAAAGAAGGACTAATTGATCAAAGAATTTATTTAAGCAAAGATGAGATGTTAATTATGGCTATACTTCAAGTCATATATAAAAAGAGAGTGGAAAGAGAAGGATTTCTACATGATAGTATGATTGATATTAATGAGTTGCTTAATTTTAAATATTGGGATGAACTTCCTGAATCAGAAGATGAGGAGAATAGAAAATTTCTTAAACTGCATTTAAGAAATGGCGAGAATACTCTCAAAACGCTGGCTAGCTTAAGGTTAAAAGGCTTGCTAGTTGTTAATAAATCTAAGATTGAGTACTCAATCATTAGTAAAGAAATCTTTTCACCAAGTAAGGCAATTGATTTCATTCAGTTTGTGGAATATGGAGATGATCCAAAAGTTGCTACTTTGAATGTAGTAGAAAAGGGATTTGTCCTAACACGACCATTAGTTGGAGAAGATGTAATTGTCTTAGATATATTAAGTAGTAATCATACTACTGATGATTTGTATATGTTCTTGTTAACTGATGTTACCAACGAAGCAACACAAAAAGATGCTGATAATATGAAGGATACAAAGGTTTGTCAAAACTGTAACAATGAAGTTTTATATGATGCAAAGTTTTGTAAATATTGTGGCAGTTCTCTGGTAAACAAGCAAATAATGTTTTGCAACAACTGCGGATCAGAGATTAATGAAGAGACAGTATTCTGTGCTAGTTGTGGAGCGAGGAGGAAGAAATGAGAAATCTATTGGCTTTAGTTTTAATTTTATGTTTAGTGGCTATTTTAGGATGTGAAAACAGTAACAATTTAAGTGAAATAGGTGAAGTAGTAGTTTATACAGCTGTAGACCAAAACTATGCAGAGATAGTTTTAGCTAAGTTCACTGCAGATACAGGCATTATAGTTAGACCAGTTTTTGATGTTGAAGCATCTAAAACAACAGGGCTAATAAATAGATTAATTGCAGAAAAGGATAACCCCACAGCAGATGTGTTTTGGAATAATGAGATATCACAAACACTATTACTTGAAAAGGAAGGTATCTTAAGTTCTTATGTATCTCCATCAGCAGAAGATATTCCTGAGAATTACAAAGATGCTGAGGGGTATTGGACAGCATTTGGTGGAAGAGCAAGGTGCTTTATTATAAACACAGAGTTGGTAGCAGAGGAGAACTATCCAAGAAAGCTAACAGACATTTTCTCGGATAAATACCAAGCAGACAAGGTAACTATGGCAAGACCTTTGTTTGGAACAACACTCACTCAAGCATCTGCCTTATATGCATACTGGGGGGAGGAAACAGCAAAAGAGTTCTTCAATGACATAGTTAATCATGGGATATCTATTGTTGAAGGAAATTCTGTTACAAAAGATTTGGTAGCTGAAGGTAGGATGCATTGGGGGTTAACTGACACAGATGATGCCATCGTCGCTATCGAAGCTGGTTATCCAGTAACCGTTGTTATACCAGATCAAGAAGCTGGTGGTATGGGTACTTTAGTGATCCCAAACTCAGTAGGAGTTATTAAGGGTGCTCCAAATGAAGAAGAAGCCAAAGCTTTTATAGACTGGTTACTACTACCTGAGCAGGAGAAGTTTTTAATAGAGATTCAGTGGACTCAGGTAGCAGTAAGAGATGTTGGAGCAGATTCTTTAATACCTATAGATAATTTGATAACAATGCCAGTTACATTTGATGATATATTTGAGGGGCTGCAAAGAGCAGAAAATGATTTAAGAGATTTGTTCTTAAATTAAGATGATTTATAGAAATCTTATAGGTAGACTAAAATGGCCATTTATTCTCATTGCTGTGCTTATTTTAGTCTACCCACTCTTAGCACTGGTGCTAGAGGCGTTTCCCAGTGAAAGCAATATGTTTAGTGTTCTTAGTAGTACAAGAGTGAGAGCATTGTTTTTGAGAACCTTGATTTGGTCTGGCTCAGTTAGTTTGGTAACAGTAATTATTGCTGTTTTTGCTGCTAGCTTTTTCTGGATGAAGAATTTAGAAAACAATTTTGTTCTTATAGTTTTGCTACTAATAGCTTTTTTGGTACCCCCATTTATTCATTCTGCTGCATGGAGTCATGTCTTAATTGATGTATTTAACTTATCTTATAGAGTAGTTGCTAGCAATATTGTTACTGCTTGGATTCAAATATGCTGTTATTTATCTCTAGCTGTTGGTTTTGTTTTGCTTGCTCTAAGTAGTGTCGATAAACAAGAAATTGCAGTAGGGAAAACTCTTGCTAATGATTTTAGAGTATACAAAAAAATAGTATTGCCAAGTATCAAGCCAGTTATAGTTATTTTAGTTGGGATTGTGTTCATTCTCTCTTTTTCTGATTATACAGTCCCTTCACTATTTGCTCAAAATGTGTACTCTCTTGAAATAATGGCAGAGTTTAGTAGCTCATATGCTGTTTCTAGAGCTTTTCTGCTAGCTATTCCCTTACTTATTGTACAATTACTGGTTTTTAGTGTTATACTAATTAACTTAAAAAAAGGGATTTTTCAAAAAGATAAGAGAATGGATTTTAGGATAGACTTTGACTTGCCAATGTTGATAAAAATAGTTTTATTTATTGCATCGATAGTGTTAATTATCGTAGTGACTTTACCTATTATTTCATTGCTAATAAATAAAGGCAGTATTGTTACTTTCAGACAAGCTATTAATGCTTCAACTAACGAGTTATCTAGCAGTTTTAAGATAAACTTTTTAGCAGCATTAAGTATGGCTATTTTTGCACTACCGCTTAGCTTATCCCTCATGGCATCAAAATTTCGGAAAGTTTTTACCATCTTACTAGTTGTACCTTTAGTTTTACCTGCTTCTCTAATAGGAATGTCTCTGATACAAGGATTCTATGGGTTTTTACCCAGGAGTATTTATAGTAGTATCTTATTGCCAATATTAGCTGTTTGGCAAAAGAGCTTTCCAATAGTTCTTCTATTTACGATGTCAAGCTTAGAGTTTGGGGCTAGTAAGTATCTTGAAGCAGGAGCTATTTTAGGAAAGAGAAGTGACGTTATCTTAAAATTGCTTTTACCAATTCAAACACCAACAATATTGGCTAGCTTTGTAGTGGCTTTTGTGATGGGATTTAATGAAATTGGGGCTACTCTTCTAGTTGTTCCTCCTGGGATGACTACATTATCAATTAAGATATATAACTACCTTCATTATGGGGCGACTGATTTTGTTAATGCACTTTGTTTAACGATTTTATCAACAGCTATTTTAGCAGCAATTATTTTAAGTTTTTTGTGGAAAAAGAGAAAGGTAGCATTATGATTAAAATAATTGATGTAAACAAAAGCTTTCAAAAAAAAGAAGTACTTAATGATGTTAACTTAGTAATTGAAAGAAATAATTCTATAGCAATTATGGGGGAGTCTGGGAGTGGCAAAACTACTTTACTAAGAATCATTTCAGGTCTTATCAGACCAGACAGAGGTGAAATATGGATTGATAATTTGATAGTTGATGATAAAGCTACATATGTATCTCCTTTTAATAGAAATTTAGGGTTCATTTTTCAAGAGGCAACCCTTTGGCCACATATGACGGTTGAGAGAAATATTGAGTTTGGAGTGACAAAAGCTTCTAAGGCTAATAAGTATGAAAGAATAAGAGAAGTAATGAATCAAACAGGTATATGTGACTTAGCTAAGAAGTATCCAAGCCAAATATCAGGTGGACAAGCAAAACGTGTTGCAATTGCCCGTGCTATTGCTACTAGACCAAATTATCTATTGCTTGATGAACCATTAACGAATTTAGACCAGAAAGCCAAGCTAAGCTTATTAGACCTTTTGCTTAAAATAAGAGATGAAGAGAAATGTACCTATGTATATGTCAGCCATCAAAAAGATGAAATTGATTACTTAGAAAGTAAGGTTTACTTACTAGAGGATAAGCGGGTAATAGATTATGCATAAGCTCACTATAATTTTAATAATGCTCAGTTTAGTTCTGTGTGCTTGTCAAAATGAAGAATTAATGCCAGAGTGGGAAGAGTTAATTGCAGAAAACATTATTACCTTTGATTTAGGGGACATTATGTCCATTACTAAGTATGGAGATGATATTTACGCTTCAGGTAGAGATGGTGTATATGTTATTCGAGATAATATAGCAGAAGTAGCTTTCGAAGATTATAACATGAATTATGTAAGGGCAGTATTGGGTGTAGATATGCTTTATATTGCTACAGATACTGGTCTTTATACTTATGATGGATTTGAGATTAGACATATGACAATAGACAACTCTATTTTACCCCACAATAGAATTAATGCACTATTTGAAGATAGTAGTGGTGATATTTGGGTAGGCTCCTGGGGTGGTGTAACAGTGTTTGGTTCAAATCCTAGAACTTATACTAGCGAAGATGGACTTTGGGTGGATAATGTAAGTGTGATAAGCCAATCAGAAGATGGCACTATGTGGTTTGGTTCTTATGCAGTTAGAAATGGAGGTATAACATTTGGAACTCCAGGCAGGTGGAAGTATTTTACTTTAGAAGATGGGTTGTCTCATGAAAATATTACATCAATATTGTGTAAAGGCAAAACAACTTATATTGGAACAGGTCTTCTGTATAGGGGTGGCTTAGATATTATGAAATTTGATGAGAATAAATGGCAATACTATGATACAATAATATATGAAAGGGGTTTGCTTGCAGGAGAAAAAGTTAGATCTCTCTATCAAGATAATCAGATGTTGTGGATAGGTTCTGAATATGATGGAATGGCAGTTTTAGATTTAGATAAAATGAATTCTGTTATAATTAAATTAAGCTTACCTCACCCAGAAATAAAAGCTATATTTCCAGATGGAGATGATCTTTTTATTGGAACCCTAGACGGACTTGGCAAACTCTCAAAAAATGAGGTAGCTTACATCTATCAACAGCTTAGATAAGAAAGGAGCAAAGACATGAATTGTAGTAATTGTGGAACGACACTTCAACCGGGAGACAAGTTTTGTACTTCATGTGGAACAAAAGTAGAAGAACAACAGGAAAAGGACAATAATCAAGAGAGGACTACATCAAGCGTAGCTCCACCGCCACCACCACCTCCTGCTCTAGACGCTCATAACCAGCCTAGTAGTCCACCAAGCCCTTCTTCGCCTCAAAACTCATATGCTCAAACAAGTGGAAACCCCCCTGTTGTTGGCATATTCAAGTTTATGTTGATTCAGATTTTGCTAATTATACCTATAGTTAATTTAGTGGTAATATTTGTTCTAAGCTTTAGGGGTGGTATTAATCCAAACTTAAAGAACTATGGTAGGGCTATGTTAATCTTCATGGTTTTAGGAATTGCTCTAATGTTTTTCACAGGAGGCTTTGAAATACTCTTCAATTTATTTAGAGGAGGAAATATGTGGAATTAAGTTTATTTTATTAATTCACAGATAATCTGAGAGAAGTAAAAATATGTCTTCTTACTAATTTTGCAAGTGATTTTATGAATTGTTCAAAATAGAAGATTATACGTCACTATAGTTGAGTACACTTTAGTGCCACTTTACTTTTGCTTAGAAAGTGATAGAATTTATATTAGAAGTAGCTGTAATCTGGGAGGTGTTGGCTGTGGTATGTCCAAATTGTGGGGTATATCTAATTGATAGAGAAGAAATATGCCCATCCTGTGGACATGTCATAAATGATAATGAAGGTAATATGGGTTATCATAGTAGTAAAGATGGTAATAATTTAAGTGATAAGAAGCTTGATTATTCAGGAGTCCCCGTATCCAAGAGAGTTATATCAACCCCTAGCATTGGTAAAGCCAGAGTAGGTATTAGGCTGATTTTCTTATTATTAATGATTATCCCAATTGTAAATGTTGTTGCAGCATTTTTTGGAGCATATGCTTCAAAAGACTTATTTATAAGACGAACTGCTCAAGGAGTTATTGTTTTATTTTTTGTTATTATAGTTATTCTAGGTGTATATACATACCAATATGGTATAGAGTTTATTGTCAATAATTTAATTAATTTAATCAACCAAGGAGGATAATAATGGATTTCTTAAAAAATGTAGCTAAAGATGTAGGAAAAAAATCTGGCAAATTAGTTGAGGGAACAAAGATTACAGCAAAAATTGCATCAGAAGAAAGTAAGCTTAAGAAGTTATATGCAGATCTCGGAGAGATGATGCATGAAGATTATCAAGCTGGAGAGACTTTTGACGAAAAATACGATGTATTGTTTTCTGACATAAATATGGTTATGAAGACAATCAAAGATTTAAGACAAGAAGCTGCAGATGTTAAAGGCGTCAGAACTTGCACTAATTGTCATGCACAAATAAAACAAGAAGCAAAATTCTGCACAAACTGTGGTTCTCCTCAAGAGGTACCTCCTGTTGAGGCTGAAGAAGTAGTTGTTGAGACAAAAAATTGTCCAAATTGTGAAGCAGAATTAGAAAAAGATGCAAAGTTTTGCCCAGAGTGTGGAACGACAATGTAGGTTGCTAAAGAGAAGTAAATATAGACAGTATCTTCTATTAAACAGAGGATACTGTTTTATTGTATAATAGAGTAGAGGTGTTTATATGGTATATCAGCCAAGCAATCCAATGATCATTCAAAATGATACAACTATTTTAATAGAAGTTAATAACCAGAGTTTTAAAGAAGCAAGTCAATTCACAAGACAATTTTGTGAGTTGATAAAAAGTCCAGAACATATCCATACTTACAAGTTGACAAAACTATCTTTATGGAATGCTATAGCAAATGGCATTGAAAAAGAGGATATTTTACTAGGTTTACAGAAGTATACAAAGTTCGATATACCTCAAAATATTCTTTATGAAATAGATGATGCTTTTGTCAGGTATGGTGAGGTCATATTGGAAAAAGAGAATGATCATTTACTTTTGCAGTTTAGAAGAAGCAAAATATTTAAAGAAATACTTCATTGTAAGCTGATGAAAGACCATATAACTAGTCATCAAGAGCTTCAGATTAATATCAAAAATGAATCCAGAGGCAGAGTAAAGCAATTATTGCTTAAGCTAGGGTACCCTGTTAAAGACTATGCAGGTTATAGCTCAGGAGATAAACTGAAAATAAGCTTTAGAGAAAAAACTCTGAATGGGGAATTTTTTGAGTTGAGAGATTATCAAAAGGATGCAATTAATGCCTTCTATAGAGAAGGTAGCTCACAAGGTGGTAGTGGTGTAGTAGTACTGCCATGTGGAGCTGGAAAAACTGTTATAGCTATGGGAGCAATTGAAAAAATTAAAGAGCATACTATTATTCTAACTACTAGTACAATTGCTGTTAAACAATGGATTAGAGAGTTGATCGATAAGACCGATATAAAAGAAGAGGATGTGGGTGAATATACCTCTTCAAAAAAAGATATTAAGCCAATCACTGTAACAACTTATCAAATGTTGACATATAGATCGAAGAAAAATGGTGAGTTTTTGCATATGGACCTATTCAATAATTATAGATGGGGCTTAATTATATATGACGAAGTTCACTTACTTCCTGCACCAGTTTTTAGAGCTACAATAGAACTTCAATCAACTAAAAGATTAGGTTTAACAGCAACTTTAATTAGAGAGGATGGACTTGAAGTAGACGTTTTCTCACTAATAGGACCAAAAAGATATGATATGCCTTGGCAAATACTTGAATCACAAGGTTTCATATCGCCTGTAAAATGTTATGAAGTAAGAGTATCTATGCCAGAAAGTCTTAGGATCTCCTATGCAAGTGCTACTAAGAAGGAGAAGTTCAGATTAGCATCTGAAAATAATGAGAAGAATAAAATTATAGCCAGCCTTCTAGAAAAGCACAAGAAGGAGCAAGTTCTTATTATTGGGCAATACATAAGACAATTAAAGAAAATATCTAAAGAGTATGAACTGCCAATTATAACAGGACAAACCAGCACGAAGGAGAGGGAAGAGCTTTTCAGAAAATTTAGTGATGGAGAAATAGAAGTAATCGTAGTGTCAAAAGTTGCAAACTTTGCAATTGACTTACCTGAAGCAGCTGTAGCTATACAGATTTCAGGTACTTATGGTTCTAGACAAGAAGAAGCACAGAGATTGGGTAGAATACTAAGACCATTTGGTCCTTGTAAACAATCATATTTTTACAGTTTAGTAAGTAGGGATAGTGTTGAGCAAGATTATGCACTACATAGGCAGCTCTTTTTGACAGAGCAGGGCTACAAATATTATGTTTATAGCCCAAGTGACCCAGTATTATATTCAAAAGTTTAATAGGGGATGATTAATTATGAGATTAAGTAGAGCATTACAAAAAGTTGGAGTTACATTCTGGCGTAAGATGGCAGGGTATTACGACCTAGGACATCTCGAGTTTTCAAGTAATAGGTTATATCAAGCATTACTAAAAAGCTTAAGAGACCCTGAA
Organism: Clostridia bacterium; assembly: GCA_003557085.1. Taxonomy (GTDB): domain Bacteria; phylum Bacillota; class UBA994; order PWPR01; family PWPR01; genus PWPR01. The sequence continues at coordinate 9,428 of PWPR01000002.1, forward strand.
ATTATAGGGGATACTATGAAGAAATTACCCGAAAATGACACGAAAATGCTGAAGGCAGTAGTATTAGCTCAGTCAAGTGGCTCAAATTATGACGCTCGTCACTGGAAGAAATATAGTGCATATATCAAGCCTAGTAATGATGACCCTTTTATGGGATTAAAAGACAGAGGGATTGTTTATATTAATGAAGAAGAAAAAATCTATGTTCCTTACGAGATTAGTAATGCAGTCATTGAAGTCTTGAAGGTTTCTGCACAGGATTATGAGTTTGTTAATGAAGAGGTGATCCTTAGTAGTGGCGGAGTTAAGGTAGTAGGTGACTTAATAAGATTTTTAGATATAGTTAGAAAAGAAGATATTCGAGTTACACAAGCAAATCAGCTTTACAAAAGAGATCAAGAGGTTTTTATGTTAAGGCTTGACATTGATGAGAGCTTCAAACTTAATTCTGGTTCAAGATTAGATTTCTTATTTCAATTGGTCCAAAGCATAGATTTGACAGAAGTTTTAGATGGGGATTTAAACCTACACAAAGATATAGATAATTGGTTCAAGAAACCAGCTAATGAAATCTGGTTGAATATTCATGATTATTGGACAACACAATATCCTGAAAGCCCAGAGCCAAGAGTTTCTCAACAAGTTCTGGTAGGGATAATTACTAAACTATTAGATGACATTGTTATTGATAAGGATGAACTTAAAAAGTTATATGAGGACTTTGGTGGCATCATACCTGCTCATTCAGAAAATGATGATTGGTGGAAAAATATTATTAATGAGTTAGTTTACTTAGGCATTTTAAGAAGTGGTATCCATCAGGATAAGACAGTCTTGAAGGTCAATCAAGAGATTCATAACCTAATTAGTGAAAATGCTACTGAGTGGATGGAAGAAGATAAGTTTATTTTAGAAAATGACTATCAAATAATAGTATCTCCATACATAAAGCCAGAAATACTATGGATGCTTTCTGAAATGACCACAGATGAGGGAGCTAATGCTGCATACACTTATAAAATCACTAAGAGCTCGATTTATCATGCAATGCTTCAAGGAAGAGAGAAAGACGAAATCATTGACTTTTTCAATGAACATAGTAAAACAGGTCTATCTGAAAATATAAAGGAATCAATTGCCAGCTGGTCAGAGAGGTTTGGACAAATATTTTTCTTAGATGCCTGTCTGCTGTGTTGTAAGAAGATAAGCTTGGCTGATGAGATAAATAGTGTTCCTGAAATGGCACAATATATTATAGGTAAAGTAAATGAAAATGTATTGCTTGTAAAGCGAGAAGACTATGAAAAACTCTTACTTGAATTAGAGAACAATGGATATATGCCATACAAAGACTTGTATATGGAGAAAGATATGCCATTTAGTCCGATTTTGAAAGGAGAAAGATAAATGTATTTTGATTTTCCTGGGAAAGATAATAGCAAAGCTGTACGAGATGCAGTAGTAGAATATGCAAAGAACAATGAAATAAAATATATAGTTATAGCGTCTAATACAGGGTATACTACAGACCTTTTTGATAATAGTGGGTTAGACTTAGTCTGTGTTACGCACCAAATTGGTTTTAGAGAGCCTGGTGGAGATGAGATGAGCAAAGTGAAGAGAGAAGAGTATAAGCAAAAGGGCATAAAAGTTTTGACAACTACACATTTAATGGGTGGTATTGAAAGAGCTGCTCTTAGGCAGTTTGGAGGCAGTGGTATTCAAAGCATTACAGCTCAAACACTAAGGATGTTTGGACAAGGAACTAAGGTATGTGCTGAAATTGCATCAATGGCTTTAGATGCAGGAATGATTCCTCATGGTGAAGATATTATTGCTGTTGGAGGTTCCGGAAAAGGAGCTGATACTGCTTGGGTTATTAGGCCAGCACATTCACATGTTTTTTATGAAACGCAAATGAAAGAGTTAATATGTAAGCCAAAGGTTTTGCGTAAGTGAAAGAGTTGAACTTTTGCAAATACCAAGGTCTTGGGAATGATTTCATCATTTTTTTTGATGAAGACTTGCCAATATTAGACTCTTCAAATCTAGCTAGAGCAGTGTGTGATAGGAATTTTGGAATTGGAGCTGACGGTATGGCTATAGTTTCAAAATCACGAGATAAATGGGAAATGCTTTTTTATAATGCTGATGGAAGTGAGGCACCTATGTGTGGTAACGCAAGTAGGTGTGTTGCTGCTTACCTAAGAAAATATTATCAGCAAGAAGAGGGATTTTCTTTAATTACTAAAGGAGCACTACTTGATATTGAGTATGTTAATGACAATACCATTTCGGTGAATGTAGGAAGGCCAAGTTTTAATCCTAAAGATGTGCCTATTAATTATAATCATGAGCTTATTAAAAAAGAACTAGAGGATTTAAGTGCTAAAATAGAACTTAGTGCTTTATTTATGGCTACATCACACTCAGTAATCATATTGGATTATTTTGAGGAAGTAAATCTTGAGCAAATTGGCAGAGAGGTGGAAAATCATTCTTTATTTCCTAAAGGAGTGAATGTCAACTTCATAGTAATTGAAAATAGAGAATGTATAAGGCAAAAAACATGGGAAAGAGGAGTTGGCATGACTCTTGCTTGTGGCACAGGGGCTTCAGCTTCTGTGGTTATTGCAAATAAGCTGGGTTTAGTAGAATCTAGAGTTAAAGTTAAAATGGATGGTGGAGATTTAGAAGTAAGTATAGAAAATATGGAAGTCATTATGCAAGGAGTTGTAAAGGAAATTGCTAATGGAAAGTATTTTTATGAGGAGGATTTATGTTGCTAAATAAATACCATGAGTATGCTCCTAAGCTAATTGAGCAGTTGTCAAAAGGAGCTTTTCTAACCACAACAGATGGTGATAATAAGAATACGATGACTATAGGATGGGCTACCATTGGAAGAATATGGAATAAGCCAATGTTGGTTGTAGCTGTTAGATATTCAAGACATACCTATAAGTTGCTTGAGAAAAACAAATATTTTACAGTTAGCGTGCCAAGATCAGACAAAATGAAAGAAGAGTTAAAGCTTTGTGGGACAAAATCTGGGAAAAACTTGGATAAGTTTGTAGAATATAACTTAGCATATCAAGAAGGAAAAACTGTCGATGTGCCAGTATTAAGTGATTGTGCATATCATTTTGAGTGTCGGGTAGCTTATCAGCAAGCTATGGAACCAGTAGCTTTAGATGAGGAGTTAAAAGCTAAGTTTTATCAAGATGATGATTATCATGTTCTCTACTATGGAGAAATACTTGCAAGTATAGTATTTAGTTAGGAGTTTGAAGGATATTGTAACTTTATCTAGAATTAATGAATTGGTAGGTGTTACCCTTGGAAAACAAAATTGTTATCGCAACTCAAATGCTAGCTAAATCAAGAGCAGAGGATAGGCCACAGATATTGAAGTCCATCTATGAAAGGTTTGGTTTGGATTGCGAGGTTATATACATTCAAGCATTATCAGATACTAATAATCAAATGAGAATTAGTGCTATCAATATATTGGCAGATTTACTGCAAGAGAACTCAATTAAATATGTAGAGAAGCATAAAGAAGATAAAAGCTTTTGGGTTCGAAGAGCTGTAAAGAAATGCTACAAAAAGTTAGATAAGTAATAATACTATATTAGGTGCAAATATAGTATTTACTATAACTTAGTTTTTGAGTAGATACTAAGTTTTAAATAGTTAAGAGCAGGGAAGGAGTGAGGTGCTATGGATAATAAGTCTAATTGGTTGCTGGGATTTATAATAGCAATCATTATAATAGCTATTATGTTGTATTTTTTAGGCGATGTCTTTGGAAGTCAGGGATTAACTGACAATACAACTGGTTTGTATCCGGTAGTTATAGCTATCGTAGTTTTGCCTTTCATAATAGCTTTTCTATCTAATAGCACCCCTGAACAACCTGTAAAAGGAGTTATTAGAGCTTGTCAAGTATTTGATCATAGTAAAAGATTTGAGGCTATGAGACCCTACTTAAGTAAAAACTTTCTGAAAAGCCCTAAGGTACTATTGATTGTTCAATGGAGACCTGTTAAGGTAAAGTCTATGCAAGTAGAGATAACTGATGATAAACATAAAATGATAGTAAGAGTAGTTCTTAAAGATGAAAGCTATTATGTGTTTACTGTTACTAGAAGAATGCATTATGTAGACCCAGCAGGTTCTACCAATTGGGTTATAGATGATGTTATAGGCATTTAAAAAATGAAATAAAATGAGCTTTTATGATTATTAAATCAAAAAGGCTCATCTTTTTTTTATTTTGATTTTTGTTTCATTCATTAGATAAGCTAAAACAAGAGCCGCTATAATTGCAGCTGTCTGATTAAGAATAATAGTAAATACCAAGACCACACCCGCAATTGTTATGGGTATCCCATTAAAATAAGGTGTAACCTCGCTTATATTGTACCTTGCTAATCGTAAAGCTCCTGAGAATAAAAAGACTAAACAAGCTATAATCAGAGAAATACTTGTTAAGTTAAATCTGATTAAAACTATAATTACTGGAGACATCCCAAAAGATATAACATCAGCAAGAGAATCAAGTTCTTTTCCTATTTCTGTGATAGCATTAAGATACCTCGCAGATCTACCATCTAAGAAGTCAAAAATAGCACTTAATATTATAAGTATCATAGATGTCCTAAAATCATTATTTAGGGCAAATATAACTGCAAGAGTGCCGCATAATAGATTGAGATAGGTTATCAGTGATGGAATAATGTATTTGTGTTGCGAAATTATAGATTTATTCATTACACTCCCCCAAATAACAACTTTGATTCATTAATCTTTTTAAATAAGGCATAAATTGCGCTAACAATTACAACTACGTAAAATGTAAAGAATCTAGTTGCTATAGCTAACACAGTGGCTATTTCAATAGTTGCACCCAGAGACAGAAAACCTAATATCATAGCACCTTCAAAAGTTCCTACACTACCAGGTGTGGTAGGAAGCATACTTACTCCATAACTTAAAAAGGTTATAATTGCGATTTGTAAAAATCCAATATCTAATCCAAAATGGTTTACTATAAGTGATACCTTCACGGGATATAAAAGCCACATAATAGTGTTAGAACTAAGTAAATATAAAAGTGTCTTCTTAGATTTTAGCGTTTTAATATTATTTATGATTTTGCTAACAAACTTCTTAACTTTGTTAAAGCGCTTATAACCAAAAAAGAATGCACCAAAAATAATTACAGCTATTATTGGTAAATATATGAAGTGAATATTTATATCCACGCCAGTAAGGTTTGAACTATATAAGCTTAGAGCAAAGAATATGAGGAATGTTAGAAAACTCAAACTCTTTTGCATTAAGATTATAGAAGTTGTTTTATCAAATACAATGTTCAAATCCTTGCTAAACATATATGCTCTTACGCCTTCCCCACCTGCTTTTACAGAAGGAGTTATAGATTCTACTAAAGTAGCAAGCAAAGTAATATCCACTATTTTAGCAAAAGGAACTCTATATTTGCTGACTCCAATAAGGTAATGCCATTGGTGACTTATTATTAAGAATGTTAAGGCTTGGAGTAGTAATAAAGTCAAAACAAGGTTAAATGGTAGATTTAGAGTAACTAGTAATTTATCAATATTAATTCTGCTTAATAGTAACACTAAAAGCAAAGCTGCAATTAATACTGATAAGATCTTAAATGTGCGCTTCATTTGAGATTATATCCTTTGCTAAGCAAAATAGGGTTTTATCAAAGGTAATTTGATTTACATCTGTGCTAATTTGGAAATTTTTAATTGGCAACTCATTATGACTAGTATATGTTTTAGCGAATCTTTCCTTGGGTAACCTAATAATAATTTCTGTGTTTTTCATTGCTGTTCCTTTTAACTTGTTTAGAATCTGACATTTAGGTTCAGCTTGCAAAGGAATGAAAATTTTTGAGAAATTAGAAGCATCGATATTTTCTCCACAGCATTGTATTAATGTCACATTGGTAATTCTCAGTTTTTTGACATGCATTTTTGCTATCTCAACAGCTTCCTTATCTCTATCAATAATTGTAACTTCTTTTGCATACTCTGACATAATAATCCCAGTATAAGGGATAGCTCCTCCTCCAATGATTAGGATTTTGTCATTTTTATTTATGTTTGCAGATCTAATTTCACTCAAAACTGCCTTTCTATATAAGTTTAAATATAGCTTACAGGTCATGTGATTAATAGATGCAATTTTCTCTAATTTGCTAGTAAAACTATGAATTTTCATTTAAGCCACCCCGATTAAAGCAAATAGATTGAAAACCTGATGGATGATTCCTCCAATAAATAGTGCAACAACTGTTGTCAATAAAGCGATCTTTAAGGCAAATCTAAAGTTAAATTCTTTAGCAAGAACTCCAAATACTGCAACGCATGGCATGTAAAACATGGCTACAACACCACCTACCAGCAACTGTCTGATGCCAAGTCCCATATCCAATAGAGGTAGTACAGCTAACTCTCTTCTGACAATTCCTAAAATGAGTACTATACTTGCCTCTTGAGGCAAGCCTAACCAATTTACTACTAAAGGACTTATGATTTCACCAAACCTTATTAAGGCCCCAGTTTCAAACATTAATGAAGCAAATCCTATAGCCAAAATCATAGGAAGCTCTGCCTCTAAAATGAAATGCTTTAATCTCATCCTAACTTTTCGAAACAAGGCAGTCATATTTGGTTGTAGTAGATTCGGTACTTCTAAAATAATGGGATTTACTTTCCCAGGAAGCACTTTATCTAATACCCGTCCTGCTATAAACATTACTAAAAATGAGATCGCTAATACGGCAAGGACTAACATAAATGAATGATCTCCTAGTAGCACAACCAAAGCACCTAGCTGTGAAACACAAGGGACGCATAAAGGTACTATAGTAGAAATGATTTTCCTCTCTTTTTCTGAAGTAGCTGCCCTAGTACCCAAAATAGCAGGTACAGCGCAACCATATCCCAAGAAGATTGGAATGATACTACCACCTTGCAGGCCAATTTTTTGCATAACCCCATCTACTAAAATGCCAAGCCTTGGCAAAAATCCACTATCTTCTAAGAAAGAAAGAACAATATAGAAGAAGAATACATATGGTAGTACAAGAGCTATTGGCCACTCAACTCCTTTAATTAAGAAGCCTAGCTCTCCCACTAAAATATTATATAAAAGACCAGGAGAGACAAATCTCCCGACTAAACCTTCCATGAATGGCACATAGTAATTGTTAAACAATGGCAAAAGCAGCACAGCCCTCAGTGCTTTTCCTCCTCCAACGATTAAACCCATAGCTCCTATCATTGTTGCTATAGCTATTGGAAGACCTGGCCATGGAGAAACAGTAAGATTATCTATCTTCTCCCAAAAATTCTTTTTGCGATCTTGAGAAACATCTTCCTTAGTTTGCACGATATTTGCAATTTTTTTAGCCTTTTCCCATTTTTCATCTTGAGATAATTCTATGTGACGGGGTTGCTCTTTATTAATTATTTTATAAGCATTGTCTAAAAGTCTATTTAGACCTCTTCCTAAAACAGCTACACCTGGAATAACAGGTGCGCCAAGAAGTTCACTTAATTTTTTAGCATCTATCATGATGCCTTTTCTCTCTGCTACATCTACCATATTAAGTAAGAATACAGTAGGAATGTTGTATTCCAGTATTTCAAAAGCTAAATTGAGGTTTCTCTCTAAGTTCGTTGCATCTAAGACAGCTATAATGCTATCTGCCCCACTATTTAGCATTTCTTTAGCAATATCTTCTGCCTCAGAGGTTACTTCTAATGAATAGGTCCCTGGAACGTCAATAAGAGAAGCTTGTTCGTTTTCATGTACAATATTGCCTACACTATAACTTACTGTAGTTCCTGGATAGTTAGCTGTTATAGCTTCTATCCCTGTGTACTTTGAAAACACAACACTCTTACCTACATTAGGATTGCCCATTAAAAGTATTTTGTACTTTGAGTTTGGGTCTATTCTTTTATTTATTTCATGGCAAGACATATTAGCACTCCGCTACTAATATTTCGTTTGCAACTACTTGAGAAATTGCAATTTTTCTATTATCTATTTCAATTATTACAGGTCCACCGAAGGGTTGTGTTACTTTCATTATAAAGTCTTTGCCAGCTCTAACTCCTAAGACTTTGAGTAACGTGCTTTCTGGTGTTGATAAAATCTTGCCTAGCTTGTTTTTGCTAAAAGTTGTCATAGTCATAATCCAGATCTCCCCTTTTCTCTTTATTGAAAACTATTTTCATTAAGAGTGTATTAATATTTTCTTATACTGTCAAGTCGATATTGATAATTAGTATCAAAAATTATTTAACGTATTAAAACTAATTTCTTGCCAAGGAAAATTATGTATTATGAGTAGAATAAAGTAGTAAAGATATACACTAAAAGCAGGAGATTCTGTTTTGTTATCGAAATAAACAAGCTAGAAATACATAGAGATAGGAGTAAATTATGTCATTAGAACTACTAAAAAAATTATGTGAAACACCAGGTATCCCTGGTAGAGAAGAGCGTATAAGAGAACTTGTAATCAAAGAGATGACTCCATTGGTTGATGAAATCAATGTAGATAGTATGGGAAATGTAATTGGTTTTAAAAAAGGAAAAAGTGATAAGACTGTTATGATTGCTGGTCATATGGATGAGATTGGCTTTTTGGTTAGACATATTGACGATAAAGGTTTTCTAAGGTTAGAAGCTATGGGTGGCTTTGACCCAAGAACCTTAATTGCCCAAAGAGTGAAAGTCCACGGGAGAGAAGACCTCAATGGTGTTTTAATGCCAGGGATCAAACCAAAGCATTTGCAAACTGGTAAAGAAAGTAAGATACCAGAGGTGAGCGAGTTTTTTGTTGACTTAGGTCTCTCTAAAGAAGAAGTTGAAAAAGTTGTCATGATTGGTGATTTTGTTACAATGGACAGAGATCTTGTACAAGTAGGAAACTTAGTAACATCTAAGGCTTTGGATGATAGAGTTGGTGTATATATTATGCTAGAGGCATTGAAGAGAGTTAAAGATACTGAGTATGGTATTTAT
>PWPR01000118.1 GCA_003557085.1 Clostridia bacterium
GGCTCATTACTAGTTTGTTCATATACTGCTGCTTTTTGATGTGGGTTCTCACCATATCTTAAATCTTGACTTTTTTTAGCTGCAATACATAATGTCTGAGGTAAACTCATAGGGTTTAAATAATTAGTAATTTGAGTATCATAATAAGCAGTATGGGCAAAGGCTTTTATTGCTAGTTCTTTTCTTAAGTTTACATCTACCTCTTTACCCTTCTTGAGACATTCAATAATTCGTTGATAGTCATTTTTATCTGTTAAGACTACCACATCCTTAAAGTTTTTTGCTGCAGACCTAATCATACTTGGTCCACCGATATCAATGTTCTCTAATACAGTAGCTAAATCTACGTTAGGATCTTTGATTGTTTTCTCAAATGGATATAAATTACCTACTACCATGTCTATTTCTAAAATATTTTGTTCTTTTAATGTTTCAAGATGTTGTGGATTATCTCTTCTAGCAAGTATTCCGCCATGTATTTTTGGGTGAAGCGTTTTAACTCTTCCGTCTAAAATCTCTGGAGAGTCTGTATAATCAGAGACTTTTTTAGCTGTAATACCAGCTTCTTTAATTGTATTATATGTGCCTCCTGAAGAAATAATTTCTACACCAGCTTTTTCTAAAGCTTTAGCTAGTTCAATAATACCCTCTTTATCAAAAACACTTATCAAAGCTCTTTTAATCATTTTTTCTCTCCTTAGTCAATATATTGACCACTCTGCCCTTTACCTCTAGTCTATTCTCGCTAAATAGTTTTATCGCTAATGGATAAAGCTTGTGTTCAAGTGGCAATACTTTCTCACTTAATGACTTTATTGTATCTTCTTGGTCAACACTGATTGCTTGTTGTAAGATTATTGGTCCCTTATCAACTTCTTCACTAACAAACATGATTGTTGCACCAGAAATCTTAACACCATAATCTAATACAGCTTTATGAACTCTGTCTCCATAAAATCCTTTCCCTCCAAAAGATGGTAAAAGAGAAGGATGTGTGTTCATTATCCTGTTCTCATATTTTTTAATAAATGAGCTGCTTAATATAGACATAAATCCAGCTAAAGCAATCAAATCTGCTTTATATGAATCTATGATTTTGCTAATTTCATTTGAGAACTCATCATTACTTGTAAAATCCTTAGGGGAGCATACTTGGCATGGTATTTGATGCTTCTCTGCTCGCTTTAGAGCATAGGCATTCTTCTTTGTACTAATTACTATTTCAATTTTTGCTATAATCTTGCCATCGTTTATGCTGTCTATTATTGCTTGTAGATTAGTGCCCCCACCTGATACTAGCACAGCTAATTTTAGTGGTTTAGCCATTTAATACTACTTCCTTCCTACCACAGGCCAAGTGCCCTATTTCATAAGCATATTTTTCATCTTTGTTAAGCAAGTTCAATATCTCAGACTTGTTTTCTTGGCCAATAACAAGTATCATGCCAATTCCCATATTAAAGGTATTGTACATTTCTTTTTCTTCTATTTGTCCTTTAGACTTTATGTAATCAAAAATAATAGGCTTATCCCAAGTGTTTTTATCAATGATTGCATCTAGTGATTCAGGTAAAACTCTTGGGACATTTTCATAGAATCCTCCACCAGTCACATGGACAATTCCCTTAACTAAGTTTTTCTTGATTAATGGCAGAACATCTGCTACATATATCTTAGTTGGTGTCATTAGAGCTTCACCAATTGTTGTTCCAAGTTCATCAATATAGTCATCTAATTTCAAATCTAGTACCTCAAAAACTAGTTTACGTAGTAATGAAAAACCATTACTATGAACCCCACTACTTTTGAGTCCTATCAAAACATCTCCTGACACAAGATTGTCTTTAGGTAAAATACCATCTTTCTCAACAATACCCACTGCAAAGCCAGCTAAATCATATTCATCTTTAGCATAAAACCCAGGCAATTCTGCTGTTTCACCGCCTAAAATTGCACAGTTTGATTGTTTACAACCTTGTGAAATACCATAAACGATATCTTTTACTTTTTGAGGTTCTATTTTGCTAGTAGCAATATAATCAAGGAAGAATAACGGTTCTGCTCCTTGAGCAAGAATATCATTGACACACATAGCTACTAAATCAATACCCACAGATTTATGCTCATCCATCATAAAAGCCAGCTTAAGTTTGGTACCAACTCCATCAGTGCCAGCAACCAGTACTGGTTCTTTATATGCATTATTGTTCAACGCAAACAGCCCTCCAAAGCCACCAATACTAGATATAACTTCTTCTCTATGCGTGTCTTTTACATAGTCTTTAATTTTCTTTACTACTTCGTACCCTGCTTCTACATCTACACCAGCATCTTTATATGTTAATTTCTTACTCATTTTTTATTCTCCCTGCAAAATAGTTCTTAGTAAAACAAGCATTGCAGTAATCTGTCTTCTCTCCACCTACAGACTTTAGCAAACCATCCAAACTTAAATAGTGAAGACTGTCAGCATCAATGTTTTCCATAATTTCTTCTGGAGTATAAAGAGCTGCTGCCAAATTATCTGCATCCGGGGTATCAATCCCATAATAGCACGGACTAACATATGGAGGTGAAGAAATTCTTACATGAACTTCTTTAGCTCCTGCTTCTTTAATTATATTTATTAATGATTTTATGGTAGTACCTCTGACAATAGAATCATCTACTAACACAACTCTTTTGTCCTTAAACACTTCTGGGATAGGACTCAATTTCAGTCTAACCTTTATTTCTCTTTCAGATTGCTCAGGAGTTATAAAAGTTCTAGCAACATACCTATTCTTAATTAGTCCCTCTGTAAAAGGAATATTCGCAGCTTGAGAGTATCCTACTGCTGCAGATCTTCCTGAGTCAGGAACTGGAGTTACAATATCAGCTTCAACAGGAGCCTCTTTAGCAAGTTGTTGACCCATCTTATGTCTTTGCAAATATACCGATTTATTATTTATTGTAGTGTCTGGTCTGGCAAAGTAGATATATTCAAAAATACACAACCCGCCATCTTGCCTTCTATCTGATAAGATATAGCTACTTAATCCGCTTTCATCTATTACAATCAACTCTCCAGGCTCGACATCCCTAACTAACTCTGCACCTACAGTAGTCAAAGCACATGACTCTGAAGCAATAATCCATGTATCATTCTTTTTGCCTATGCACAAAGGCCTTATCCCAGCAGGATCTCTTAACCCTATTAGTTTACCATCATAAATCATAGCTAAACTATAAGCGCCTTCTGCCAAACGCACTACTTCTCCTAAAGCTGAAACATGACCACGATATTTGTTCTTTGCTAAGATATTGAGAATGCATTCTGTATCGCTATCTGTTTGAAATAGATATCCTTCTTTTTCTAAGTCTCTTCTTATTTTCTTAGCATTCACCAAATTTCCATTATGAGCTAGTGCTATACCGCCATTGAGATATTGGGCTACCAAAGGCTGAGCGTTTATTATGCCTTTTGCTCCTGCCGTAGAATATCTTGTATGTGCTACAGCAACCTTATCATTGCTTCTTGTTAAGTCCATAATTACTTCTTTTGTAAAAACATCAGAGATTAAACCTTGTCCTTTAAAAGAAGCGATAGAGCTGCCATCACTGACAGCTATACCTGCACTTTCTTGTCCTCTATGTTGTAATGAAAAAACTCCATAATATGCAAGCTCAGCTAATGAAGCCTCTTTACCAAATGCTCCAAAAACGCCACATTCCTCTCTTAACTTGTCTGTGATTGTTGCATTTTGCATGCTATAGCCTCCCGCCATACTTGCTCAATCTCATTTACATCTAAATCTATTGCTGAATCATTTATTGTTAAACTATATTTATTAGATGTTACTACTCCAAGCTTATATACTGGTACACTATTATTTCCTGCAATTTTGAGCACCTTATCTAAATTACTCTCTTTAGCAGTTATGACTACTCTTGTTGGTTCTTCGTTGAAAATTACAAAATCTTCTCTCACAAGAGGTAGATCTATTTTTACTTTACAGCCTAGCTTGCTGTTTATAGATTTCTCAGCTAGAGCACTTGCTAGTCCACCTTCAGAAATATCATGCGCTGATTCCATCAATGACTCATCCGCTAAAGAAATTAAAGTCTTTTGCAGTTTAGCTTCTTGCTCTAAATCAAGCTTTGGCACTTGTCCTGAAACTTTTTTGTGTATTGTATTTAAGTATTCTGAACCACCAATATTGCTTCCATATTCACCTAAGAGTAAAATTATGTCTCCTTCATTTTTAAATGAAGAGTTTACAGCTTTTGAAACATCATCTATTAGTCCCACCATACCAATTGATGGGGTAGGATAAACTGCACTACCACTTGTCTCATTATAAAAACTAACATTACCACCTGTAACAGGAGTGTTAAGTGCCAGACAAGCCTCTCCCATACCTTCAAGTGCTGTTCTAAATGTATAAAAAATTTCTGGTTTTTCAGGGTTACCAAAGTTTAGACAGTTTGTTATAGCCAAAGGCTTAGCTCCGCTACAAGCAATATTTCTAGCTGCTTCAGCAACTGCTGCTTTACCGCCTTCAAATGGATCTAGATAAACTAATCTAGGATTACAGTCTGCAGTCAAAGCCACACCTTTTTTTGCTCCTTTAATCCTAATTACTGCAGCATCAGAACCAGGCAGAACTACTGTATTTGTTCTTACCATATGATCATATTGCTTATATACCCATTCTTTACTAGCTACATTTAAGCTAGCTAAGACATCTAAAAAAGTCTTCTCAAGATTTTTTGGTTTCTCTAACTTCTCAATATCAAATTTCTGAGCTTCATCTATATACTCAGGTTTTTTAAATGCTGCATTAACCACCGGTGCTTCCTCTGCTAGCATTTTAGCGGAAACATTAGCCACTACTTCATCGCCAAACTTAACTCTTAAATATCCATCATCGGTTACTTTACCGACAACTGTAGCATCAAGGTCCCACTTGTGAAGTATTTCTTCAACTTCTCCAATTCTCTCTGGTTCAACAATTAAGAGCATTCTTTCTTGAGACTCTGAAAGCATAATCTCATA
>PWPR01000119.1 GCA_003557085.1 Clostridia bacterium
AAGAATATCTTAGACGTTTAGACTTAATAACAGAGCTAGAGGCAAATGATAAACTTTTCTTGTTTAGACCTGAAGTACAAGATTTAACAAGTAGATACGGAAGAGACCCGAAATCTTTAGAAGAGTTATATTATGAAGGATATAATCAAGCAATAAGCAAAATAGTCCAGTTGAAGCAGTGGATTTCAAACATCCAAAAAAGCCAACTTTAAAGAGGGTGGTAAAAATGGCTTCTATACTATTATTAATCATCCTCTTTTCTCTTTTATTGCCACACCTTCAACTGTAGCTATCAATGAGACTCCAATTACCATAAAACACTATGTCCATAGATTTTTTTCATCAGCATTATTTTTCTCATCGCTTTTGGCTGCATAGTATACTATACTAACTTTAGAATCATAAGCTAAATCGACTGCATAATCACAACAAACCACTCTAGCGTGCTCTAAGGTAAAATAAAAATGGTGCAGGTAAGTGGTCCTAAAGAAATGCATAGCTAGGTGATATAAGGCCTACCTTAATGCTAATTTAAAAATAATAAGAGACTTCTAAAAGAAGCCCCTATAATTTCTTATACCTCAATTGATTTCCAATCGCCTTTAATAAACATCTTACCTAGAAGCGCACTTCTAACTACCCAATCTATTATAACTGCCACATAAACACTCCACAAACCTAAACCTAAATGGACTACAAATAGCCATGTAAGACCTAGCCTTAGTACAACATTACCTATAAAGGTGATGCGCAAAACCAATGGAGTTGCACCAGCACCTCTCAGCCCACCACCTATAACAAAAGCAATTGCTTGTGGCAGCTGTGAAATTCCGACTACTTGCAAAACTATTCTTCCCTGTTCAAGTATCGCTGGATCTGACGAATATATTCTAATAAACATTTCAGGAAATAATATGAAAAGTACACCCATAAAAGACATTAATCCAGCTGCCATTTTAGTTGCCGTAAAACAACTCTTCTCTGCTCTTTCTGGCTGCTTGGCTCCTAAGTTTTGCCCAACTAGTGCTTCTGCTGCAATAGCAAAACCTATGGCAGGCATAAATGAAACCTGTTCAATATTGCCACTCAGAGTTACTACGGCCAATGCTGTAGTCCCTAAGCTTGCAACTATTCTAGTAGAAAGCATCATGGTAATACTTTGAATTAGCCTTTCAGTAGCTGATGGTACTCCTATCTTAAAAAATCTCTTAATCATATCTGGATCAAATCTTCTAAGAGAACTCAAGCTAACATATATCCCACCAGTACCCTTTATTAAAATCACAAACAAAATAGCAAAGCCAAAAACATAAGAAATACTCGTACCTATAGCAGCTCCTAAAACTCCCAAAGCTGGGGCTCCAAATCTTCCAAATATAAAAGTGTAGTTTCCAAAAACATTGACTATATTAGTTGCAATACCTACATAAAAAGGAGTCTTTGTGTCGCCGGCACCCCTTAAGCAGGCTGTTGAGAGAATAATAAGCCATGAAAAAACCATTCCTGGACTGAAACCACGTATATATGATGTGCCCTCTCCTATAACTCCACCTTCAGCTCCCATAAACAAGGTAATTCTCTGTGCTCCAATAAAAAATAAGACTCCTATGATAGAAGATAAAATAAAACCAACCATCAAGGATTGAGATGCTGCTAGTTCCGCTTCTTCTTGCTTCTCAGCTCCTGTAGCCCTTGATACCAAAGCTGTAGTTGCAGTTCCTAGCCCTAGGAAAATTGACATCCCCACAAATACAGGTCTAAAACTGATTCCTACCCCTGCGATAGATTCAGGTCCTAATCTTCCCACCATTGCCATATCAACCACTTGGGCAAGAGTTTGTAGTAGCATCTGAGCTATTACCGGCCAGGCAAGCCAGATTACTACTTTATGGAGTGGCAAATTAGGATCTGTCCAATTTTGTTTCTTTTTCTTCTCTAGTCTATTCAACTAGACCCCTCCCCCTATTAAAACATCACATTTTATTGTATCATATATTTGAGGTGATAATACATGAAATATAAAAATGTCTGGCTATTAATATTATTAATAATTGCTCTTGGTGCTATTCTGTTATTTGGTTATAGTTGGCTTATAGATGTATTTACATGAGCATAAAAAGCATGCACCCTGGTAGGGCTCTAATAATGTTCTAAAAGTAAAAGCCACTAATGTGGCTTTTACTTGATTATATGGAACTCTTCTTGTCTTCCGCCTAGGTAATAAACCTTTTCATTAGTAAATATTACTGTTTGTTCAAGAGCTATTCTTACTTCTTGATTATCCCATTCAGGAACAATAGTTTTGTTGTTTAGCTCCATAGCATAAGCTGTATTATTATAAAGTTCATAATCTCCTCTTCCAGGAACGCCTTCTTGTTGGTCATATAAGCCAATAGTTGGTCCTGCTCCATGGCCATGATAGCCAATAGGATGTGTATAAACGCATGGATTCAACCCTTCTTCATTAGCTTTATCTAGAATATTTTTCAGTATCTCATTACCTGTCAATCCTTCTACCATTTTTTCAGCATGAATATCTTGTAATTTATTAGCATTAGAAAAAGCCTGCATTAATCCTTGAGGAGGTTTGCTCTCATCAATTTTAAGCACATAAGCATTTTGCTGAGTATCAGTGCATAAACCCAAATATTCTAGTCCTACATCACAATGAAGCACATCTCCAGGTTTAATAATCTCTGAGTTTGGGACAGTTTCAAAGCCTTTCCTTATAATACTAACAGATGGCATAAACCAAGCTAATAAACCTAAATCTCTTATTTTTTGCCTAATCCACCACGCAACATCTAAAGCTGTTGTCACGCCAGGAGTAATAACCCTTGATGAAAAAGCTTCCTTAATGATTCCATGTGCAATCTCATTTATTCCATGATAAGCTGAGATTTCATCAGTAGTCCTTGTTTCAAGCCATGCTAGACAAAGCCTTTCAGCACTTCTGCATCTTTTCTGATATTTTTCTTCCAATGCTTCTCCTAAAGCTCGGTTTTCACTAAATGTAAGTCCATCGCCAAATGCAAATGTACTGCTAACATTGATACCTATTGACTTTGGATCTCTCTCTTTAATAATATCAGCCAGCATCTTATACTGATCAACTCTATTATCAGTAAATATAGCTTGATAATACTCATTCATAACTGGAACTGGCCTAACTAAACTCAAGCACTCCAATGTTTTATCATCTAATAGATGAAACACTAATACAGTTCTTCTTCTAGCTGAAAGCATTGGAGCAGGAAGTAGCGACATTAACACTGGATCTTCATTATATTCTCTAGCAGAAACGATCCACATATCAAACTTTTCTCTCTCCATCAATTTGGGTAAGACATTTTCAAGTCTATATTTCAACCACCTATTCTCTACGTCAGCTCTTTCTCTTAGTGGCAATATCTTGCTTGAGTAATCAGAAACGTTACTTTTACTTAATTGAGTTATTACATTCATACCTATTATCCTCCTATACCTCTATATATCCTACATTATCTTTTATTACTATTTTAGTGCCAAATGGTGAAGATAGCTCTTTAATCTTCTCTAGAATCTCTTTTCCTTCATTGTCACATGCTAACATTGGTCTGCCACGAACAGTTCTTTTTTTATTAAACCCTAAAGTAATAGGATATATTTCTATCTTAGTCAACTCACCATTTTCATAATAACATTTTGGCAATATACTTTGCCAAAATCTTTTCTCTGCTGGAAAACCTTTATTGTCTCCATCACTGCGTTTATCATAATAATCTGCAGGGGTATTTGAATAATCCAGTTTTGTTTTTTCATAAACATCATGAGGAAGCTTTCTAACAGTTTCATTTTGAAATACGAAATTGCCTAACCCATAGAAAATTGGCTTCTTATTATAAATTTCTATGCCTCGAAGATAATGAGATCCATGTCCTAAAAAGGCGTCTGCTCCACTATCTATACACTCATGTGCAAAAGGCTGATGAAAATCTGCAGGTTTCCAAAAGTCGGTAGGATTTCCCTCATGACAATGCAAAGAATATATTACAAAATCTGCTTGTCTTGCTCCATCACTTATCCATTTTAAATTTTCTTCTTTATCTTGCTTGTTAATTTTCGTATGCACTCCAGGGCTTTCCCCTAACACATACTTATTACTACCTATAGCACACTGTCCTTTTTTATCAGGTATTCCCCACCCAGATTTTACACTTAGCTCTTTTTGAATATAAGTCTTTAAATGCTCATCAAGATCTAAAACTTTTTTAAAATGCTCGCTATCAACTTCATAATATGTATCATATCTTATTGGGTTAAGTCCAGGCCTGCCTCTCATATCTGGCCTGGCATGTCCCGCGCTACCATGAGGAGCAAAACTTGAAGATGCGGCAATAAAGGCCACTCTCCCATTTGCTAAGTCTAAAAATCTTGGACTTCTTGCTTCAGCTAAATTTTCTCCCGTTCCTGCGTGCACAAACTGATACTCATCAAATAGCTCTCTGGTTCTAAGCATTGCTTCAGTACCATAATCAAGTGAATGGTTATTTGCTAGAGAAAACAAGTTGAAACCTGCATAAGATAGCTCGTCAAGTATAAACTTGTCAACTTGAGTGTAAGTGCCTCCACTTTGAGCTACAGGGTACCCTTTATGCTCGTGCACAAGCATTTCAAAATTAGTAAATTTGATGTCTGCATCTCTAAGGATGTCCCACATTTTTAAATAATTAGGCTCGTTGTAAACACTCAGTTTTCTAGTAATAAAGATATCGCCAGTTGCTACTAGAACAAAATCTCTACTCTCATCACTGTACATCAATATCCCACCTCCATATACTCATGTCCTATTAATTAGCTAAAGATTTGTAAATTCCTGCATAAATATTTCGATTAACAAAATTATATTAAATCTGTATTGACCTTTTATCTTTTAATATATAGAATACTTAAAGACTTTGTTAAATAAAGAAAAGAGTGAGTTAAATGATAAGAAGAACTAAAGCTCCTATCAAGGGCTCTGAGATGCTAAAAGA
>PWPR01000027.1 GCA_003557085.1 Clostridia bacterium
AGAAGGTGAAGAGCTAACTTTTGATGCAGAAGGCACACTAGCAGTTATTCTACAGCATGAAATAGATCATCTTGATGGGGTATTGTTTGTAGATATTGCACTAGAAGTATTTAACGAAGATGAGTTGAACTTAGATGATGAGATCGCACTAGAGGAGCTCGATCTTAAGATGGTTGCAAAAGAGGGTCATTAATGAACATAGTGTTTATGGGTACCCCAGAATTTGCTATACCATCATTGCATGAACTTGCAAAAAACTTTAATGTTAAATTAGTCATAACACAGCCAGATAAGCCTCAAGGAAGAGGGAGAAAGATTATTCCTTCACCTATTAAAAAGTATGCTATGCAAAAAAACATTGAGGTTTATCAACCAGAAAATATAAACAGTAAAGAAAGTATTGAGAAATTAAGAGAAGTTGGTGCAGATTATCATATTGTAGTAGCTTATGGTCAGATAGTATCAAGGGAAGTTCTTAACTTGCCTAAGGTTGAGACTTTGAATGTTCATGCATCTTTGCTTCCTGAATATAGAGGAGGTGCACCTATCCATCGTGCTATAATTGATGGGAAGGAAAAAACTGGTGTCACCATAATGATAGTTAAGCCCAAGCTTGATTCTGGCCCTATTCTTTTACAAGAAGAAGTACAGATAGAAGATTATATGACCACTGGGATACTGCATGATATTCTAGCAGATAAAGGTGCCAAGCTGTTGATTAAAGTTCTCAATGATTTTAAAAAAATAGTACCAATTGAGCAAGACAATGAAAAATATACATATGCTGATTTAATTAATGCTGACGATAGGTTAATTGACTGGTGCAAATCAAATAGAGTGATATTTAACAAAATTAGAGGACTCAATCCTTGGCCAGAAGCATATACTTTTTTTAAGAATAAGCGGTTAATTATAGTTAAAGCAGAATTAGTTAGTGACAACTCTAATAATCCTGGGGAGATAACAGAAATTAACGACAAAGGTATTGTGGTTAGTACTAATCAAGGCGGCATATTACTAAAAGAAGTAAAGCCGCAAGGAAAAAAGAAAATGAGTGCCCTTGACTTTGTTAGAGGGTACGAAGTTAAAAAAGGCGACATACTAAATTAAGAGGTGACCAAAATGTATTTAAACTCGTATATGATATATATTTTACCTGCCTTATTACTATCTTTATATGCTCAGTCTAAAGTAAAGAAAGCTTATCAGACTTATTCAAGAGTTAGAGCTATGTCAGGCTTAACTGGTGCTGATATTGCAAAAAGGATGTTACAAAGCGCAGGAATAACAGATGTTGAAGTCAATAGAATTAGTGGACAGTTAACAGATCATTATGACCCTAGAAAGAGACAAGTCAATTTGTCTGGGGATGTTTATTCAGGCAATACAATTGCTGCTTTTGGAATTGCAGCTCATGAGGCTGGTCATGTATTACAGCATTATGAAGGCTATGGTCCGATTAAAATCAGGAATGCAATTGTACCTGTTGTTCAATTTGGATCCTCAGCAGCAATTCCTTTTTTCTTTTTAGGCATGATTATCAATGCAGGCTCTTTTATGACATTAGGGATTTGGTTGTTCACAGGGGTGGTAATTTTCCATATAGTGACTTTGCCTGTGGAATTTAATGCTAGCAGCAGAGCTGTTAAAATTCTTGAAGGTGATAATTATATGTCTCAATCAGAAATCCATGGAGTAAAAAAAGTGTTAAATGCAGCTGCAATGACCTATGTAGCGTCAGCAATTATGGCTGCTATGCAATTGCTTCGTTTAATGGCCATGTCTAGAAGGCGATAGGATGAACATGCGCAGATTAGTTTTTAATGTGTTGCTGTCTAGTGAACAGCAACACATTTTTGTGAATAATTTCTTAAAAGATAGTATTGAGTTTCAAAAACTAAAAAAAGAAGATCAGTCGCTAGCATATAATATTATTTATGGGGTATTACAAAATAAGAGCTTACTGGATTATCAAATTAATAAGTTTCTGGCTAAACCCAAAAGGTTAAACAATAAAGCCCGTATAATTTTGCAAATGGTTTGCTACCAAGCATTGTTTCTTGATAAAGTACCTGCTCATGCAATTTGCTCTGAGGCAGTTAAGTTAGCTAAAATGCAATCTTTAGGTAAGCTAGTAGGTTTAATTAATGCAGTTTCAAGAAAAATTACCAAGCTTGAGAAAGATGATTTAGCTTTGCCTGAAAAGAATAATATTGTTAAATATTTGTCAATTAAGTATTCACACCCTGATTGGTTAGTAACAAAATGGGTAAAGCAACTTGGAAGAGATTTAACTGAAGAGATTTTGATAGCGAACAATACCTTACAAGATACTACAATCAGAGTTAATCCTTCAAAAACTAGTTTAGATGAAGTAAAATATGAATTAGAAAGATTGAATATTACTTATAAAGAAGGAAGGCTTACTTCAAGTTTAGCTCTTACTATTTCTTCTGGAGATATTTTTAAGTCAGAGTTGTTTAACAAAGGCTTCATTACGATACAAGATCAAGGCGCTATCAAAGCATGCTTAATGCTTGATGTGAAAAAGAAACAGAGAATATTGGATATGTGTAGTGCCCCAGGTGGAAAAACTGCGCTAATTGCCAACTTGCTTGAAAATGATTGTGAAATAGTAGCTTTAGATATTAATCCTAACAGGCTTAAGCTACTAAGTGAAACCTGTTATAGAATGGGAGTTGAGAATGTCAAAGCTATGTTAGCTGATGCTCGTAAAATCACAAGTGATGAAATAGGTAAGTTTGATAGGGTCTTACTAGATGCTCCATGTACAGGGCTGGGAACCATTAGAACTAAACCTGAAATAAGATGGTATAGGAAACCTCGAGACATAGTCAGTTCAGCGGTAATTCAAAAAGAAATGTTAAGAAATGGACTTAAGTTACTTAAAGATGAGGGGATAATGGTGTATGTGACATGCTCAAACGAAATAGAAGAAACTATTGAAGTAATAGATGAAATGGAAAAGGTCGATGTAGTTGAGTTAACTCAACTGTATCCAAGTTGTTATGAAACTGAAGGATTTTTTATTGCAAAACTAAAACATAAAGAGGGAAAAAATTGAAAAAAGATTTATTATCAAAAAGTAAAGAAGAACTTATAGAAATTTTAAAACAATATAATCAGCCTAAGTTTAGAGCCAACCAGTTAAGAGATTGGATGGTTAAAAGAAATGTTTCAGATTTTGGTAAAATGCTAAACTTACCAAAGGAATTAAGAGATGAATTGCAAAAAGACTTTGTTGCTTATCCTCTTGAAGTAAAAGAGGTACAGCATTCAGAGGATGGTACTGTAAAATTTGCTACAAAGACACTTGATAATGAAATTATTGAAACTGTCATAATGAAGTACCATTATGGATATAGCGTATGTGTCTCAAGTCAAATTGGTTGTGCCATGGAATGTGTTTTCTGTGCTTCTGCCAAAGGTGGTTTAGTACGGAATTTAACAGAGAATGAAATTTTAGCCCAGATTCTTCTTGCTCAGCAGATAGTTGAAGATAGGATGGGGCATGTTGTTTTTATGGGGATGGGAGAACCGCTTAATAACTATGTAAATCTAATTAAGTTCTTAGAGTTATGTCGTGATGACGACTGGGGTTTAATTATTGGCATGAGAAATATTACTATTTCAACAAGTGGGTTAGTACCACAAATTAGAAAACTAGCCCATGAAGAGTTTCAGGTAACCTTAGCAGTATCCCTGCATGCATCAAATGACAAGATTAGAGGCAGATTGCTTCCAATTGCTAGCAAATACTCTTTGAAGGATGTTTTTGATGCAGGGAAGTACTATACAGAGCATACTGGACGAAGAGTTACATATGAGTATCTATTAATAAAAGACATGAACTCAAGTGATTCAGACGCTAGTGAATTAGCTAAGCTTTTAAGAAAACATATTGCCCATATTAATTTGATACCATATAATCCAGTTAGTTTTTTGCCATGGGAAGCACCTTCGCAAGAACAGATTAATAAGTTTGCAAATATGTTGAAAAGTGCAGGAATTAGTGTAACTATTAGAAGAGAGTTAGGCTCAGACATAGATGCAGCTTGTGGACAGTTGAGAAACAAAAAGTTAGCAAAGTAAGGAGTTGTAAGTTTATGACCTCTGTGATAGGTAAATGGACTGCAAAGGGACTTGTTAGAAAAAGAAATGAAGATAATATTACTGATTTTAATTTTTATTTTCAAAATAAGAAATGGAAATGCTTTGCAGTAGCTGATGGTATTGGAGGACATAATGCAGGTGACTTAGCCAGTGCTATTGCCATGGAGATTCTTTATAATACTCTTACCAATATACATTTAGACAGTGATGTTCCTCGACTAATAGAATCTCTTATTATTGACATGAATAAGCAAATTTTTGAGAAGTCCCAAGAACATATAGACTATGAAGGTATGGGGACTACATTAACTATGGCATTAGTAAATGAAGATGAATTGCACATAGGACATGTAGGAGATAGTAGAGCATACTTATTCAGAGATAATAAATTACAAAAACTTACCAAAGATCATTCAATTGTTGGAGAACTTGTAAGAAGTGGACAGATTACTAAAGATGAAGCAATGAATCATCCAAGAAAGAACATAATCTTACAAGCAATTGGCTTAGAAAAAGAGCTTCAAGTAGACCATATAATGATTAAACTTGTTAAAGAGGATTTCATTATGCTATGTACAGACGGGCTAAGTGATCTAATTAGTGATGATGAGATTGCTATGATTTTACAAGAGCATAAAGAAGAATCATTAGATGTTTTTTGTAAGTTAGTTTTAGAAAGAGGAGCTCACGATAATTTTAGTATTATTATTATAAAATGGAGTGGAGGTGAAGATGGTGCAATTAATTAATGAAGTATTAAATGGCAGATATTTGGTTCTAGAAAAAATAGGTAGTGGTGGTATGGCTACTGTTTACAAAGCCAAAGATAAGTTGCTAGATAGATTAGTAGCAGTGAAAGTATTGCATCAAAACCATCTCGATGATGAAGATACAATTAGAAAATTTAGAAGAGAAGCAAGAGCAGCTGGGTCACTATCTCACTTTAATATTGTAGGAGTTTTTGATGTCGGTTTGCATAAAGATATTCATTACATTGTAATGGAGTTAGCTGAGGGTAAAACTTTAAAAGAATATATTACTTCAGAAGGCAAGTTAGATGAAAATAATGCTATAGAAATGATTCTCCAAATATGTGATGCCTTGCAACACGCACATGAAAATGGCGTTATTCACAGAGATATTAAGCCACAAAATATAATTTTAACTAAAGATGGTAAAGCAAAAATTGCCGACTTTGGGATAGCAAGAGCAGTAAGTGGTGATACCTTGACTAAAACAGAAGACATCTATGGCTCTGTAAGGTATTTCTCCCCTGAACAAGCAAGTGGAGATGAAGTTGACTTTAGAACAGATCAATACAGCCTTGGGATTGTCTTATATGAGATGTTAAGTGGCAAACTACCTTTTGAAGGAGAAACACCTATTGAGTGGGCTCTAAAGCACATTAACGATAAGCCAATTCAGATTAAGAAGGTATTGCCAGAAATCAATCAAGATTTAGCTGACATAGTTATGAAGTGCTTGCAAAAAGATCCTGATGACAGATTTGTTGATATTGAAGAGTTTGCATATAATCTTAAAAAATACAAAGAAGGGATACCAGTTAAACTAACAATGCCAAAAAAGAAGACAGTCACAGCCAATAAAAAGAAAAATGTTAATAAAAAAATACTAAACACTAAACAAAAGTTAATTTTTGCAGTTATTTTACTAGCATTCATTGGTGTTGGTACTTATCTAGGAATTCAATGGTTTAATGAGTATTTAACTGTACCGGAAGTTTCCGTCCCAAGTTTAGTGGGAGATCATTATGATGAAGCAGTTATAAAACTTGAAGAGTTAGGGTTACAAGTAGAAACAGCAATGAAGCAAAACCATCCGACTATACCAGAGGATCATGTCATAAGACAGAGGCCTGAAGCAGGTGTTGTTGTTAAAGAAGGTAGAGTAGTTACTCTGACACTTTCAGAAGGTATAGGCTTTCAAAGAATACCTGACATAATCACTTTTAGATTATCTGATGCAGAAAACGCATTAGAAAGGTTGGGTTTTCTAGTAGGAGAAATAAAAGAAGAATATCATGATGAAATAGCAGAAGGTAGTGTAATTGAAGTTAATCCTAGACCTGGAACTGAAGTTAAAGCTGGAACTGAGGTTGTCTTAATTATTAGCTTAGGAAAAGACGAAGAAACAGTTACTGTTCCTAATATTGTAGGAATGACTAATTTTATCGCTCAACAAACATTACAAGAAGCAGGTTTAGTAGTGGGTGAGATAAGTGAAAGCCGCTCTGAAGAGCCAGCAGATACAGTAATAAGTCAGGGAGTAAGGGCTGGTATAAGTGTGCTTCCTGAAACCCCAATAGATTTTGTCATAAGTGATGGAAGACAGCCATAGAGAGGTGAATATATGAAGGAAGGTCGCATTATACATTCTGTAGCAGGAACTTATGATGTTGTATTTGATGATCAATCGGTAGTGACTTGCACTCCAAGAGGAAAGCTAAGGTTGGGTAAAATATCTCCAATTACAGGTGATAAAGTAGCTGTAGACTTAGAGGATAAGGAGAAAGGTGTAATAAAGGATATATTGCCTAGAAAAAATTCTATTGTAAGACCTGCCATTGCTAATATAGATCAAGTTATTGCAGTACTAGCCCCAGAGCCAGAACCAAATTATGCTTTATTTGATAGAATCTTGGTTGTAGGTGAAAACTTAGGTTTAGATATTGTGATAGTTATTAATAAGAAGGATTTAGTATCACCAACGGTAATAAAGGATTATTATCAAAAAACTCCGTACCCTATTTTAGAAGTCTCTGCAATTATGGAAGATGGTATGACTGATTTAGAAAATCATCTTGAGGGAAAAGTGAGTGTATTGGCAGGGCAATCTGGTGTAGGAAAAAGTTCAATAATAAATTGTATAATGCCTGATATGGACATTGAAACTCAAGAGATTAGTAAGAAGAGAGGTTTTGGAAGGCACACGACTAGAACTGTTAGATTAATTAAATTACCTAATGGAGGCTTATTAGCTGATACACCTGGGTTCAATAGATTAGACCTTGATAGTATCTCTAGTGAAGATTTAATGCATTTTTATCCAGAAATGATAGAGTTTATAGAAGATTGTAGGTTTAGAAACTGCAAGCATGAAGCCGAGCCTGGTTGTAGAGTTAAACAAGCAGTTAATGATGGTTTAATTGGTAAGAGAAGATATGAATCATATCTATTTATATTAAAAGAACTAATTGAAAAGGAAAAGAGGTTATATTAATGGTTTTGATCAGTCCTTCATTATTATCAGCAGATTTTGCAAACTTAGAAGAGGATATAAATAAAATAGAAGATTATGCAGATGCGCTCCATCTTGATATCATGGATGGAAGCTTTGTACCAAATATAAGCTTTGGAATACCAGTTATAAAAGCTATAAGGAAAGTTTCTAAACTACCTTTTGATGTGCATTTAATGATTAATAATCCAAGCACTTACTTAGAGGCATTTGCCAATGCAGGGGCGGACTGGTTAACTGTTCATGCGGAGTCTTGTAATCATTTGCATCGGACTGTACACAAAATTAAAGAGCTAAACTGCAAGGCAGGAATTTCACTTAATCCACACACATCAGAAGAAGTTATAAAGTATTTGATTAAAGATTTAGATTTAGTTTTGGTAATGAGTGTAAATCCCGGTTTTGGAGGACAATCATTTATTAATGAAAGTTTAGAGAAAATTAAAAGGATAAAAGAAATGGCAGATGAAGTTAATCCAGATTTAATAATTGCTGTTGATGGTGGTGTTAATAGTAAAACTATTAACGAAGTTGTTAAGGCTGGAGCTTCTTTATGTGTTGCAGGCTCAGCTGTATTTGGCAAAGTAAATCCTGCAGAAGCTATTAAGGAGCTTAAAACTTTAGTAAAATAGAAAAGAGTCTGATATTATCAGACTCTCTATAATAGCAAATATAAGGAGCGCTTGACGCTCAAGCTACTAAATTGCTCTTACAACATTACCAGATTTTATACATTTTGTACAAACCTTGCGACGAACTTTGCTACCATTTTCAATTATGCGGATTCTTTGAATGTTTACATTATATACTCTTTTAGTATGATGATTAGAGTGGCTTATGTTATTGCCAGTTGAAGGGCCCTTGCCGCAGATATCGCATCTTTTGGCCATCAGCAACGCACCTCCTTTAACTAGTTTTGATTGTTAGTTGCGTACTCTGGACATTATACCTTAATTGCTATTGTTTTGCAATCATAAATAGTATAATATAATACATGCCAATAATGGAGGGGAATAAAATGACAAAATTACTAAATGAGAATGACTATGGAAAAATAACAATTAGTGAAGAAGTAATAGCTAGAATAGCTGGAGTGGCAGCAATTGAAAGTTATGGAATTGTTGGCATGGTATCAAGAAGTATGGTTAAAGACAGTTTTGTCGAGCTTTTAGGGAAAGATAATGTTTCTAGAGGTGTTGAGATAAAAAGTGATGATGAAGAAGGTTTGATCATAAATCTTTATGTAATCTTTGCTTATGGTGTAAGAGTTTCAGAGGTTGCTACTAATATAATGAGAAAAGTTAAGTATATAGTAGAAAGTATTGTAGGTATACCAGTAAAAAGTGTAAATATACATGTTGAAGGTGTTAGCCAAAAGTAATAGGGAGCTGAATGAGATGGATACGAAAAAGGTAGTGAATAGTCAAGAATTTATGCAAATGTGGGTTGTAGCATTACAGAGTTTGCATAACAATAAAGATATAATAAACGGATTAAATGTTTTCCCTGTTCCTGATGGTGATACCGGTACTAATATGCATTTAACCTTAAAATCTGCAGTTGAGTATCTGGATAATCAAGATACAGAAATTCCAGTTATAGCAACGAAAATTTCTAAAGGTTCTTTAATGGGTGCTAGAGGAAACTCAGGTGTTATTTTGTCTCAGATCTTACGAGGCTTTAGTAACTCACTTGCATCTAAAGATGTATTAGATGCGCATGGTTTTGCAGAAGCACTTAATAGTGGAATGCAAACTGCTTATAAAGCTGTTATAAAACCAGTAGAAGGAACAATATTAACTGTTTGTAAAGATTCTGCTAAAGTTGCTTTAGAAAGTGCAGATGCAGGTAATGATATATTAAAGGTTATGAGAGATACAATCAGAGAAGCCTCTTTATCTCTAGAAAGAACCCCAGAGTTGTTACCTGTTCTTAAAAAGGCAGGAGTAATAGATGCTGGAGGCAAGGGGTTGTTGGTTATTATGCAAGGATGGTATAAAGCTTTAACAGGAGCTAAAGTTGACCTTAAAGAGGCTATACCAACTAAGAAGGTAGAAACAGTCCTTAGTGATGAACATGAAGATGAATATGGTTATTGTACTGAGTTTATGATTAAAGCTAGTGAAAAGCATGTAAATACTCTAATCGCAATTTTTGAAAATCTAGGGGACTCTCTCGTAGTAGTTGGAATTGATGATATTATAAAAGTACATGTTCATACTTTAAATCCAGGAATTGTCTTAGAAGAAGCTCTAAAATATGGTGAGTTGACAAGGATAAAGATAGAAAACATGCAAGAACAACATTCTCATATTATGAGTGAACTAGATGAAAATCTAGGAGAAGAGTTAGAAGTAGCAGTGATTGCTGTTAGTGTTGGTGATGGGATTAGTGATATATTTTTAAGTATGGGTGTTAACCACATTATTAAAGGTGGTCAGACAATGAATCCTAGTACTGAGGATATAGTTTCTGCTATTAAGAAAATTAATGCTAAAAATGTTTTTGTGTTACCTAATAACTCTAATATTATTTTAGCTGCACAGCAGAGTAAAGAGTTAGTTGATGTCAATGTAGAAGTAATTCCTACTAAGAACATACCACAAGGCTTTGCAGCAATGATGGGATATAATCCAAATGAAAGCTTTGATGACATTAAAGAAGCTATGTTAGAAAGCTTAGAATATGTGAATAGTGCAGAAATAACTTTTGCAACACGGGATTTCCAAGCTGATTTTGGTAATATTAAAAAGAATGACATAATTGGTATTAACAATGGAGATATAATAGTAGCTAGCGATGATCCTGAAACTGTATTACTTACCACTATTGAGAAAATGCTAAATGATGAGAGTGAAATAATCTCAGTATTTGTAGGTGATGTTTATAATAATGAGCATGCTCAAGAACTTGAGTTAAAACTGTGTGATGTATATCCTGACTTTGACATAGAAGTTCATTATGGCGGCCAACCATTATACTATTATTTAGTATCTGTTGAATAAAGGACTGTTATTCAGTCCTTTTTCTTGAAAGGGTTTTTAACTTGAGAATTATTGCAGGAACAGCCAAGGGAAGAAGAGTAAATTCTGTTAAGAATGATCATACAAGACCAACATCTGATAGGGTTAAAGAAGCGCTATTTAATATTTTAGGGTATCCTCTTAACTCTTTTAAGGTATTAGATCTCTTTGCAGGCACAGGAAATTTAGGCCTTGAAGCACTTAGTAGAGGTGCACAAAAAACAGTTTTCGTCGATTTAGACCATGAATGTTATCAAGTAATCAAGAAGAACATAGCTGATTTAGGTTTTAAGCAGAAATCAGTGGTACTTAAAAAGGATTGTTTACAATTTATTAAAGATGCAAATGAAGAGTTTGATATTATTCTGATGGATCCTCCTTATAATATAAGTAATATTAATGAGTACATTTATGAGATTTTTAACAGTAAAATCTTATCAGAAGAAGGGGTAATAGTTGTAGAACATGACAATAGTTTTAAAAGTGAAATTGAGCCATCTGATAAGAGGAAATATGGTCAGACATATCTTTCATTTTATAAATGGCTTGATTACAAAGGAGCTTAAATATGAGAAGAGCAGTATATCCAGGCAGTTTCGACCCATTAACTTTAGGTCATCTTGACATAATAATTAGAGCAGCTAAAAATTTTGATGAACTTGTAGTTGCAGTTGTTAGAAATCCATCAAAAACCCCATTGTTTACTATTGAGGAAAGAATGGAGATAATTAAGGATGCTACAAAAGATATTTCCAATATAAAGATTGATCATTTTGAAGGTTTACTTACTCATTATGTTGAATCAATTAATGCGGAAATAATAGTAAAAGGGTTAAGAGCTATTACTGACTTTGAGTATGAGTTCCAAATGGCTTTGATGAATCGAAAGCTAAATGAGAATATAGACACTATGTTCTTAATGACTAGAAACAAGTATTCATACTTGAGTTCAAGTATGGTTAAAGAAGTATATAGACTTGGAGGAGATGTTTCTTGCTTAGTAACAGATTTCGTAGTTGAGAAACTAGGTGAGAAAATACAGCAAGTAAAGAATTCTTAAGGACTTCATTTCCTTGCTGTTTTATAAAAACTAACTTATAATTATTAGAGATATTTTGAGAGGGGACTTATTGTGAAACATATAAAAACACTTAACAAACCAACATTAAAGAATTATTCTACACCTTGTAAAGAGTGTAAAACTTCATGTCAATCGGCATGTAAGACTTCATGTACTGTTAGTAATCAAGAATGTGAAAGTAAGTAGCATTTGCCCCTTCTAGGGGCATTATTTATTTGAGAGGAGTACAGCAATGTCTGTTCACATATTTAAATCAGCTGAGAAGTATCTAGCTCTCGATGTAGCTAGTGGTGCAATACATGAGATTAATAAGAAAGTTGCTAAATATATTGTGTTGTTAAATGAAGGACTTTCTTTGCAAGAATTAAGAGATATTAAGGTTAAAACTACTGAAGACGAAGAAATTATTTCAGAGATAGAGTATCTGATTAAGAATGGATTATTATTTAGCAAAGAAATAGTTACAAAGTATTATCCTAGATTAGAAGATACTGTTACAAAAGCTCTTTGCCTTCATATTGCACATGACTGCAATATGAGATGTAGCTATTGTTTTGCAGAAACAGGAGAATACAAAGTAGGAAAAAGAGAGTTTATGAGTAATGAAGTTGCCTTTAATGCTATAGATTATTTAATAAAGTCCTCAGAAGGAAGACATAACTTAGAGGTCGATTTTTTTGGAGGAGAACCTTTACTTAA
Source organism: Clostridia bacterium (assembly GCA_003557085.1). Lineage (GTDB taxonomy): Bacteria > Bacillota > UBA994 > PWPR01 > PWPR01 > PWPR01. The sequence continues at coordinate 12,196 of PWPR01000027.1, forward strand.
TTTTGATACAGTGATGAAAACTGTAGATTATGCAAACGAGCAACAGGTAAAACACGACAAAAGTATAAGATTTACCTTAACAACTAATGGAATTTTGCTAGATGATAAAAAAATAGATTATATTATAAACAATGATATCCAATTAATACTTAGTCATGACGGTAGAAGTGAATCACACAACAGAATGAGACCTTTAATGGGTGGTCAAGATAGCTATGAAAAAGTAACAAAAAACTTTGTTAATGCAATTAATAAAGGTATTAGTGACTATCATATTAGAGGCACTTTTACGAAATATAACAAAGACTTTACAAAAGATGTTGAGCACTTATTAAACTTAGGATTTGATAAAATCTCTTTTGAGCCTGTAGTTGCAAGTCCTGAGGAAGATTATGCGTTGACAGATTCTGATTTGTCTGAAATTAGACAAGAATACGATAACTTAGCAAATCTATATGCTAGAAAACATAAAGAAGGGACACCATTTAAATTTTTCCACTATGAGATAGATCTTGAACAGGGTCCATGTCTAGCAAAGCGATTAACAGGTTGTGGTGCTGGTTATGACTATTTAGCAGTAGCTCCAAATGGTGATCTTTACCCTTGCCATCAATTTGTGGGGATTGCTGATTTTAAAATGGGAAGTGTTTTTGAAGAAGGATATGATATAAGTATTGCAGAGCAGTTTATAGATGCCCATATACTTAATAAAGATGAATGTAAGGAATGTTTTGCTAAGTTTTACTGTAGTGGAGGGTGTCATGCAGATGCTTATTTTAGAAACAAAGATTTTTATAAGCCAAATAGGTTTAGCTGTGAGTTGTCAAAGAAGCGAGTTGAGAGTGCTTTAGGTATAAAGGCTGATCTCTATGAAGGATAGTGGATTATATCAGTTAACAATGTATTTACCTGAAAGTAACAAAATTAAAATAGGTAAATTAGGTATGTATGACTTTCCAAAAGGATATTATAGATATACAGGAAGTGCCGCAAAAGGGCTGCAAGCAAGAGTCAGTCGGCATCTTTCAAAAAATAAGAAGAAACATTGGCATATTGATTACTTATTGGAATATGCAAGAGTAGTAGACGCTAGGCTTCTATATAACCCTAATATTAGTGAGTGTGAGCTTAATATAAATGATATAAATGAAGATACATTTGTCATTGTTAAGGGATTTGGTTCTAGTGATTGTCGATGTGATTCTCATTTGATTTATTTAAATAAGCACATATCAGTGCTGTAGGGCTGACATGAGTGTAAGTCTTTGGATAGCTTGTAGGACCTAGATACATCTAGTCCTAGAGATTAGCTGTATCTAGGATTCGTTCTATCAATGAGTAATCCGCACGGACTTGCCCCGAGGAGCATCAAAAAAAGTGATTATTTGCAAATACAAGAAAGAGCTCTTGTGTAATATCCAAAAGCTCTTTTCTGACCAAAACCTTCAATCTGTTATGATATTTTATCAACTAGTAAAATCTTGTTCATAAATGTTTTACCAGCTTTCTTTACCAAATTCGCTGTAAAGCCCCAACTTTAGGCGTGGGGAGTGTCAACAATAAACTCATTCCAAAGTTTGAAGTACTCTTCTTTTGTTAATTTAGGCTCTGTCTTCTTAATTTTTAGTCCTATACTTGCGTCTTCAGCTAAAACATCTATTGCAGTCATAGCAAGCAATTTAGCAGGAACAACAAAGGCAAGGTATGGATCAACAACTTGATAGTCTTTTGTGTGACCAAAGCCTTTCATACCGGTTACATAGGGGTGAATAGCAGGCATTAAATGCATTACATCACCGATATCAGAAGACCCAGTGCCATGTTTGCCTTCTCCTACAAACTCTTCACCAACAACTTCAATGGCATTATTTCTAAAAAGCTCAGTTAATATCGGGTCATTGAATCTCGGTAAAAAGCCTGGTATTTCTAAGATATCTACCTCAGCTCCAACTGCCATAGCACCAGCTTTAAGTGCTCGATTAACTTTCTTACTTGCTTCTAAAACAGCTTCCATTGTACTGCCTCGTACATAGGTTTCAATTCTAACATCAGCAGGCACAATATTTACTAGATCTCCTCCTTTAGTAATGATAGGATGAATTCTAATATGATCATCATCTTTAAATGTTTCTCTCTGTGCATGAATTCCTTGGAGTCCAATAATTGCAGCATTTAATGCATTGACACCATTGTGAGGAGCACCACCAGCATGTGCTTCTTTTCCAATGTATTTAACAAGTTTTGTCACAAATCCATTAGAAGTTCCACCAGTGACAACTTTTTTTTCTTCACCTGTTGAAGAATGAAACATTATTGTCATATCAATATCGTCCATAGCACCTATCTTAATAAATTCTTGTTTGCCACCTAAAAACTCAATTTCTCCTTTTTCTCTAAGTCTTTGGCGAAATTCTACTTCAACAGGTTCTTCAGCTGGTACAGCTATAAAAGCAATATCTCCAGATAAGTATTCATTAGCTTTACTAAGTTTTATACCCATTGCTGCTCCTAACATTGCAGCAACTTGTGCATTATGTCCACAAGAGTGTGCAGCTCCAGTACTTATGTCAGCATTGGGGTGTTCTGGGCACAAAACTGCATCCAGCTCTCCCATAATTGCTAACTTTATTTTGCTTTCTTTTCCTTTTAGAGTTGCTTTAGATCCAGTTATAGCTAGTTTATTTTCATAAGGTAAGTCTAGCTTAGCAAACTTTTCTTCTACTAACTTGGCAGTTTTATACTCTTTGTAACCAAGTTCAGGATTATTAAAAATTTGCTTTCCAACATCAATTATTTCCTCTTGATTTTTATCAATTTCTTCACATACCAATTGTTTAAGTTGCTCTTTATTCATTTAAATATCCTTTCTTAATTAAGATATTAATTAGATTCTCTAAATAAATTAAAATTCCTTCATATCATAAAAATTAGAAAATATATTTAAAATATATTGTAAATGACTAATATCTTTGAAGGAGTTTTGCTATAATTGTAGAATAAAGCACTAAGGTGTGATAATTATGAAAAAAAGGATAAGTAAAGATTTTTTAACAAGGCATGGACAATAGTCCATGCCCTTTTTACTTTAATAAGATAAAGGAGAGAAGGCAATGGGTAGGGTTATTTTAGATGGGCAAAATTTAACAATCGAAGATATTGTAAAAGTTGCTAGGGATGGCTATCAAGTAGAGATTAGTAAGCAGGCTTTGGAGTCTGTTAGAGCCTCAAGAGATTTAGTTGAGAGATATTTGCAAGAAGAAAAAGTTATGTATGGAATAACGACAGGCTTTGGTAAATTTAGTGATGTTGTTATTTGCCCCAGTAAAGTAATAGAGTTGCAGCACAATTTAATAGTGAGTCATGCATGTGCTATAGGAGAGCCATTAAGTAAAGAAGTGGTTAGAGCAATGATGATATTGAGAGCTAATTCTTTGATTAGAGGAAACTCTGGAATTAGAGAATCAATTGTTAAGCTATTAGTTGAAATGCTGAATGAAGAACTCCATCCAGTTATACCCTCACAAGGATCTTTAGGAGCAAGTGGAGACTTAGCTCCTCTATCTCATATGGTATTGCCTATGTTAGGCTTAGGAAAAGCTGAGTATAAAGGAAAAATTTATCAAGATTCTGAGTCATTAGCCCAAATAAACAGAAAACCAATTAAGTTAGCTGCAAAAGAAGGTCTTGCTCTAATAAATGGTACACAAGCTATGACAGCAATTGCTGCCTTATTAATCTATGATAGTAAGTATTTGATAGATACAGCGATTAAAGCAAATGCCTTGACAATGGAAGCTTTACAAGGAATAACACTTGCATTTGATGATAAGGTACATCAAGCAAGAAATCAAAGTGGACAGATTGAGGTTGCTAGGTTATTAAGAGAGCAGTTAGTTGGCTCAGAGCTAGTAGGTGATCAAGGACAATACAGAGTTCAAGATGCATATTCTTTACGCTGTTCACCACAAGTATTAGGTGCTTCTTTAGATGCTATTAATTACGTTTACGATATTGTTAATAAAGAGATCAACGCGACAACAGATAATCCCTTAATATTTGTTAATGAGGATGAAGTCATAAGTGCTGGTAATTTTCATGGACAACCCATAGCCTTAGCGATGGATTTTCTAAAAATAGCCCTATCAGAGATAGCTAATATTTCTGAAAGAAGAATAGAGAGAATGGTAAATCCTCAGCTTAATAATGATTTGCCAGCCTTTTTAACTGAAGGTGGAGGTTTAAATTCTGGATTTATGATTGTACAATATAGCGCAGCATCATTAGTTTCTGAAAATAAGGTTTTAGCACATCCTGCTTCAGTTGATTCTATACCATCTTCAGCTAATCAAGAAGATCATGTTAGCATGGGTACTACAGCTGCAAGACAAGCATTAAGTATTTACAAAAATGTAGTTTATGTTATAGCGATTGAACTTATGGTTGCTGCTCAAGCAGTAGAATATTTAGAACCAGATAGACTAGGAAATAAGACAAAAATGACCTACAATATAGTTAGAAACATGGTGAAGAAGTTAAACGGTGATAGAGTAATAAATGTTGATATTGAAGCATTAGCAAAAGCTATAACTGAAAAGAAATTTTAGGAGGTTATTATGAATCAACAAGTTGATGGAGCAATGCAAATAAAACTAGATAGTATATTTGACCAGTTGCCTGATTATCCTAAGTTTAACAAAACAAAAAGAAGAGCTCCAAAAAGAGAGTTTACACTAAGTGAAGCAGAGACAAAGTTAGCACTACATAATGCATTAAGGTATATACCAAAGAAATGGCATAATGATCTAGCAGAAGAATTTCTAGATGAACTAATGACAAGAGGTAGGATTTATGGCTATAGATTTAGACCTCATGGTGAAATAACTGGAAAGCCTATCGATGATTACAAAGGAAATAGTACTGATGCCAAAGCATTTCAAGTTATGATTGACAACAATCTTGATTTTGATGTGGCTCTATATCCTTATGAATTAGTTACCTATGGCGAAACAGGACAAGTCTGTCAAAATTGGATGCAGTATCAGTTGATAAAAAGATATCTTGAAGTAATGGAAGAAGACCAGACATTAGTAATAGCTTCAGGACATCCATTGGGTTTGTTTAAATCTAGAGTAGACGCACCTAGAGTTATAATTACAAATGGCATGATGGTTGGCATGTTTGATGACCAAAGAAATTGGCATAGAGCAATGCAGCTGGGTGTGTCAAATTATGGACAAATGACTGCAGGAGGCTGGATGTACATTGGCCCACAAGGAATAGTACATGGCACATATAGTACTGTGCTTAATGCTGGAAGATCTAAACTTGGTATACCTCAAGACAAAGACTTAGCTGGTACACTTACAGTAACATCTGGTTTAGGTGGTATGAGTGGAGCGCAAGGTAAAGCTGTGAGAATTGCAGGTGGTGTAGGAGTTATCGCTGAAGTTGATTATAGTAGAATTCAAACTAGATATGAGCAAGGTTGGGTAGATGTTATAGCAGACACTTGTGAAGAAGCATTTAATCTAGCTTTAGAGAATGTTGATAAAAAAGAAGCTATTGCGATTGCCTATTATGGAAATATTGTTGATTTACTTGAGTATGCTATTGAGCACAACGTGAAAATAGATCTTTTATCAGATCAAACCTCATGTCATGCAGTATATGAAGGCGGGTATTGTCCTCAAGGTATTACTTTTGAAGAACGCACAGAAATGCTCGATAAAAATAAATCTGAGTTTTGTAAGTTAGTAGATAAAACATTACAAAATCATTATTATGCAATTAAAGAACTAGTCAATAAAGGCACTTACTTTTTTGATTATGGTAATTCTTTTATGAAAGCTGTTTTTGATACCGGTATTAAAGAGATAGCTAAAAATGGAGTAGATACTAATGATGGGTTTATTTTCCCGTCATATGTAGAAGATATAATGGGGCCAGAGCTCTTTGATTATGGATATGGACCTTTTAGATGGGTTTGCCTATCTGGAAAAAAAGAAGATTTGAAAAAAACTGATGAAGCTGCAATGGCTTGTATTGACCCAGATAGTAGATATCAAGATAGAGATAATTGGGCTTGGATAAGAGATGCAGATAAAAATAGATCGGAA
>PWPR01000049.1 GCA_003557085.1 Clostridia bacterium
TGAGGTGTCTAATCCACCTCGACCTAAGGTTGTAATTGTTCCATCTTTAGCAACCCCTTGAAATCCTGCCACAACAACTACCTTATCTTCTAGAAGTCCTTTTTCAATATATCCAATGTTGATATCTTCAATTTTAGCCTTGGTATGTCTATCCGAAGTATGAATACCTGCTTGAAAACCTGTTAGTCCAGTAGCCTCACAACCAATTTCAGTAAGTGCTATGGCTACTAAAGCAGCTGAAATTTGTTCTCCAGCTGACATTAATAAATCCATTTCTACTTCTCTAGGATTACTACTTAAAGAGTTTGCCAACTTGATTAACCCATCTGTTGTTTTCCCCATTGCTGAAACAACTACAACAACTCTATTACCTTTGCTTTTTCTCAAGCACACTTTTTTAGCTATTTCTTTAATTTTTTCAATATTCGCTAATGATGATCCACCAAATTTTTGCACCACTGTCTTCATTGCTTACACTCCACACTTTTTAATTTTCTAGCTTTATTGCAGCTTATTATTGCTTTTGCAAATTTATATAGAGACTCGTTGCAAATATAGCTAAATTTTTACATTATAGAATTTTTTTTTATAAAAATAAAAACCATTTTAATGGTTTTAATGTATTTTATGAATTATAGCACTTTTACATACTAAGATAAATAAAAAAACCAAGTAAACTTGGTTTAAGATAATATAAAAAAACTTATTATTGAGGTTATACCTCCTAGAGAAGCCCCCCATGCTATATCTATGAAAACTATACTCAGAGGCCAGTCTTTCAATGTAGCAAGGTTTGTTAAATCATATGTAGAATAAGTTACAAAACCATAAAGCAACCCAGAGAAAAGAGCTTTTGCTGCAGAACCTTCTATAATAGCTGGGTTTATTACAAAATATATGATACCAACTATAAAAATCAAATAAAATACAATAGCTGCTACCCAATTTACCTTGTCTGCCATTAAATGACCTAGCTTATCCTTATATAGCTTTCTAGCAATAATACCCAACCACAGAGCATCAATAGCCACAAAAACTACAAAAACAGTAAAGAATATCTTTATTAGTTCCATTTATACTCAATACACTTCCTTCTTTATGATTTTGTTAACAGCACTTATAAGTGTTAAACTTGCACCTAAAGCACTGATGCTTATGATAGACATATAAATTAAATCCGCAGAATTTCTTTCTAAAAAAATACCAAAAAGTGCCCATGTAATTACCAAAGAAAAGCAAATATCATTGTACTTCTTCTGATAAATCAAAGCTAAGATTACTGCTATAATAATAACTATGACTGTCCACAAAGGTTCAGATATGTTGAATCCCTCCCAATTAATATCTACTAAGTAAGTAGTAACATTGGCAATTGTAGCTACACTTGCCCAACCTAAATAAATACTAAAAGGCACATCTACAAAAAGCTTTGATCTATAGTGAATAATTTTCTTTCCAATATCAAGCTTATAATAAATAATAATTAAAGTGAGCAAAATTAGTAAAGTAAGAATTAGCGAAATGCCAATATATAAGTTGTGCCAAGCTATAATCCAAAGAAAGTTTGCCAAATTATTAATAATGAAAAGTGGTCCAATTTTGTTTATAAAAGTATACTCTTCATTATTTTTGAGTACTACAAATTGATATATAACAAACCCAAATAATAATAAGTAAATTACACCCCAAATTGAAAATGTAATTGGTGCAGGAGCGAATAAATTGGGATATGAATCAGAAACTTGCCCTGTAGTTATTCCATTAATTGGTATAGAGTTTGCTAAGTAATTAATTGCAATTACTGCAGCTAAGGTAATTGCGTTTAATATTGCTAAAAATTTTGCTCTACTTTTCATTGTTTCACCATCTCTCACTTCTGTTTCCATTTTGGTGTTCGTTTATTCAAAAAAGCATCTACTCCTTCTGCAGCATCTTCAGTTGAACACAACATAGCAAAATAATGATGCGAAATCTCCAATGCTTCTTTATATGATAAATTAGCAGTTGCATTAAAAGCCTTTTTTCCAATTTGGACAGCAAGAGGGCTTTTAATAGCAATTTTCATTGCTAATTCTAAAGATTTACTCTCCAATTCATCGTCCTTGACTATGTAGTTAATTAAATTGAGCTCTTTAGCCTCTTCTGCATTAATGATATCACCAGTCATTAACAACTCCATACTTTTTCGCCTACCAATAACCCTGGCTAATGGTACTGCTGGGCCAATGCAATACAATCCAACATTCACAGCAGTAGCTCCATACTTAGAGTTCTCTGTTCCTATTGCCATATCAGCAGATGCTACTAATCCTATTCCATTGGCAACAGCATATCCTTGGACTGCTGCAATAACAGGCTTCTTGATTTCCTCAATAGTTATACTCATTTCTTCCATAAGCTCAACCCACTCATAATACTCTTTGTATGATTTGCCATGGTACTCTTTAAGATCAATGCCTGTACAAAAATTCCTTCCATTTGAATTGATAATTATTACTCTAACATTTTTATCTTTATCAAACTCTACTAGATATTTGCTTAACTCTACTGCTAAATCGTGATTAAAAGTATTATTGCTTTCTGGTCGATTAAGGGTTATAATTCCAACATTATTCTTTACTTCTTTCAGTACAGCATTCATTTATATCACTCCTCTAATCATATACATGTAAATGACTTCAATACAGCTAACAAAATAGGACTACTTTTTATTTTTTGGTGGCATTGGTATAAAAATAGATGTTTTCTTGGCATATTCCTGAAACTCTTTATCGTCTGAAAATCTTTTCTCTAATAAAGGTACTCCTGATACATAACGTACAAGATATGTTATGCAAATTGGTCCAATTATACTCCATAATGGAGCTCCATAAGATACAGCTACAAGAAATATTCCCCACCAAAGTAAAGCTTCACCAAAATAGTTAGGATGTCTTGAATATTTCCATAATCCAGACTTTAATATTCGCTCATCTCCACTTCTTGTTTGAAGAAATACTTTTAACTGTTTATCAGCTACAGACTCAATCAGAAACCCTATAAAAAAAACTATTACTCCGATATAACTCATGCTTGGTATCTCAAGCGCATCACCTTTTGAGATTACTGGCAAAGAAATTATATACAACAATAATCCTTGTAACATAAATACTTTAAAAAAAGCATTTAAAGCTATACTACCTTGCCATTTTTTTCGCATATCTTGATATCTAAAATCTTCACCTTTGCCGTAATTTCTTTTAAATATATGATAAAACAATCTGATTCCCCATATAGAAATAAGTAATGGTATATAATATGCAGATATGTTACCTTGGGCGATATAAATAGTCCATGATAATACTACAAAGCCTAATCCCCAAGCAATATCTACAAGAGAATAATTATCTTTACTGTGTGCTATGATAAAAACTATTGAAAAATATATGAATACAGTTATTGTTGCTATAAAATACATATTCATGCCTTACACCTCATTAACTTCTTCATATGCTATTCCTATTGAATCTTTCCCCACTAGTGCTGATATAACTGCAGAAACATTATTGACAAACAAAGGTGGAAAACCAATTTCTTTAGTAGCGAAATCAATGTATTCACTTACCTCTTTTTCTTTAGCGCTATGTATTAATACATAATCTTTAACAACTTTATCTTGAGAAATCTTTTTAATTTTCTTTTTGAGGGACCTATCTTTAACTACACTCCCATTACCTTCTTTATCAATAGAAATTATTACACGCAGCTTAAATAAATCAGCTACTTTCCCTACTATTGCAGGAACTCTTCCTGACTTAACTGCATAACTAAGATCAGGTATTTCTACGAAAATTTTCATTCTTCCAATTGACTCCTCAACTTCTGCAATAATTTCTGAAAAATCTTTTTTATCACTGATTGCATTTACAGCTTTTTTCACAATTAATCCTTGAGACCCTGAATTTGCCTTAGAATCAATGACTTTAATTCTATCTTTATCAATTTCCTCTGCTATAGTTTTTACTTTAGAATACGTTCCACTCATCTTTGATGATATAAAAATTCCAATAACTCTATCATAATGCTGCATCATGTATTCTAAAGTCTTTCTAATGTAAGAATCAGTGGGTTGAGAAGAAGATGGATATACCTTAGAATCCTTCAACACTTGAAAAGTATTCTTTGTTGTTATAGTCATTCTGTCTAAGTATATTTCTCCATCTGCAATCATTTGAATTGGCATAACAAATATTTGGTTGTCTTCAATAAAGTCTGTTGGTAAGTCTGCAATAGAATCCGTTATAATTCCTATATTTGATTTCTTATTGTTTAATACATCATATTGAATTTTCATATCATCTACTTTAGACCCAGTGATCTTTCCATATTTTCTTAAGAATAAAGCAACCTTCTCTGGATCATCAGTGTGAATATGGATTTTGTAATAAGACTCCCTATCATTTATAATTAATGAATCTCCGTAAGTTAGCATTCTTTTCTTTATACTTTTAACATCAAAGCTCTTATTTGGTTCCAAATCAAACTCTGAACAATATCTGAAATTCAAGTCTTGGTGCAAGTCTAACATTTCAATTGGTATTTTAAACTCATCTACAGCATCACTAACAAATCCTGATGATACAAACTCATATATACCCTCAATGAAGTAAACGAATCCTTTTGCCCCAGCATCTACCACATTTGCTTGCTTAAGCTCATATAATTGCTCTTTAGTATTATTAACTACATCAGTTAAATAAGTTATAGAAGAGTTTAGTAAAGAACGCAGGTCTGAAGTATTCTTATAATTATCCAATAAATAGTCTCCCCACTCTCTCATAACTGTTAAGATAGTTCCTTCTTGGGGAGTTGCTATTGAACTGTATGCATATTTTACAGATTTAGCTAAATTATGTGAAAACTCTTTTATAGAAAGCTTATCCTTATTTACTGATTCGCTAGCTAAACCCTTTAGATAACTTGCAACAATAGTTCCTGAATTACCATAAGACGCCTCAAGAGCATACTTGGCCACAGAGTCTAGTGTTTTACTTGCAGACTCATGTCTATTTGCTTTCTTTATAATATTGTTCATAGTAAAAGCTAAGTTGCTACCAGTGTCTCCATCTGCTACTGGGAATACATTTATGCTGTTTAAGTATCTTTGATTAACAATTATTTTCTTTGCACCTGCTGTTATATAATCATATAATTGGTATCCATTGATTTCATTAGTAAGCATCTCTCTTCCTCCTATAGAAAATATAGTCTTTATATTTTATCATAATGAAGACTAATAATAAATGTCAGCTCTACGAGTGAGCTGACATTTAAACTAATTTTTAAAATTCTTTCAAATACTCTTCATAGCCTTCTTTAGCCAATTCATCCTTAGCAATAAATCTCAAAGAAGCACTGTTCATGCAATATCTGCGCCCACCTAAACTTCTAGGTGCATCATAGAATAAATGACCAAGATGAGTTTTCCCTATCTTACTTTTTACTTCTATTCTTTTCATACCAAGACTATTGTCTTCTAGATGATCTAATGCATCCTCATTAATAGGCTTTGTAAAGCTAGGCCATCCACTGCCAGAATCATACTTGTCAGTTGACAAGAATAAAGGCTCCCCTGTAACAATATCTACATATAGCCCAGGTTCATTATTATTCCAATAGTCATTTGCAAAAGCTCTTTCAGTACCATTTTTTTGTGTCACTTGATATTGCAGTCTAGTTAATTTCTTTTTAATTTCTTTATCTGAAGGTCTAAAATATTTACTCATGGCTGTCTATTTCTTCTGGGAACTCAGACAAATCAATGTGACAGTATCCATTTGGATTTTTTGCTAAATAATCTTGATGATAATCTTCTGCCAAAAAATAATTTTCTAGTTTCTTTACCTCTGTAACAATTTTTTTTCTATACTCTTTCTGCTTTTCAGCAATGAATCTGTCCATTATTTCTTTGTCTTCATCAGTGCAATAATAAATACCCGTTCTATATTGTGTTCCTCTATCATTACCTTGTCTATTGAGTAGTGTAGGATCAATTATCTTAAAAAAATAGTTTAATAAGCTCTTTAGGCTAATAAGCGACTCATCATATTGAACATGTACGGTTTCTACATGCCCTGTTCTTGCAATTTCTTGATACTTAGGGTTCTTAGTCTTGCCATTAGCATAGCCAACAGTGGTCTTTTGAATACCTTTTATTCTTCTTAAATAAGCCTCAACACCCCAAAAACATCCACCTGCTAAATATATATCTTTAATCATTATTGTCATCTCCTTAATCTTTTAGTTTATTATATAAAAATATCTTCAATCTTTCAATTGATTAAGTATTTCACTACATTAACTCTTTATGTTATAATTTTAATCGATTTACTTCATAGAGCCCTGTCTGTAAAGGAGAAATTATGCAAAGAATTTTAGATGAAGCTGTTGAATACGCGAGGAACTTCTTACATCAAGGAAAGCCTGCTAGCTATATTCCAGAATTAGCGAAAGCAGATCCTAGTTTATTAGGAGCTGCAATTGTTGAAACAAATGGCTCTACTTATTTTAGTGGTGACTTTGAAAAATCTTTCACTATTCAAAGTATCTCTAAACCAATTGCTTTAATTCTTTCACTAAAAGATAATAGTGAAAATTTTGTGTTTTCAAGAGTAGGTATGGAGCCCACTGGGGATGCATTTAACTCAATTATTAAACTAGAAACCGAAGAGTCTTCTAAACCTCTCAATCCTATGATCAATGCAGGTGCAATTGCAATAGACTCTTTCATAAAGGGTAAAACTCCAGATGAAAAGTTTAATCGCTTGCTTAAATTTTTCAGACAGCTATCTCATAATCCAGATCTTACTTATGATCATGATGTCTACAGATCTGAAGATGAAACAGGGTTTCGAAATAGAGCTCTAGCAAACTTTATTGAAGACGCTGGGATACTACTAGGAGATGTGGAAGAAGTTCTTGAGCTATATTTTAAACAGTGCTCTATAAAAGTATGTTGTAAGGATATAGCAATTATTGCAGCAGTACTTGCTTCAAATGGACTTAGCCCTTTTACTAATAACAGAATATGCGAAAGGCATTACACACGTTTAGTTAAAACTTTTATGGTTACATGTGGAATGTATGATGCTTCAGGTGAGTTTGCAGTTAAAGTAGGGCTGCCTGCTAAAAGTGGAGTTGCTGGTGGCATAATGGCTACTGTTCCTGATAGAATGGGAATTGGTGTTTACAGTCCAAATCTCGATGTTAAAGGCAATAGTATTGCGGGTATGAAAGTCCTTGAGTATTTATCTACAAGACTTGATTTAAGTATATTTTAGAAAACAAAAAGCTGCGAGCCCTATCGCAGCTTAATTATTAATCAATACTTCCATTATCATAATATTAAACTCATTTGGGTGAGTTTCCATAGGACAATGTCCTGCTCCCCTAATAACATAAGTTTGTAAGTTTGGATTTATTGATTTTAATTCGTACATTCTATTAATGTCAACCCAAGAATCTTCTTCTCCCCAAATAGCATAAAGAGGAACTTGTAAACTAGCAAAATCTTCTTTTTCAATATTTGATGATGTACTTATAATATCAAATAACGTGTTTACTGTTCCTTCAAGCATAAGTGGCAGTAAGTATGCTTCTAATTCAAAATCCAAGGGTGCTCTGCCATATGCTGAAGTTAATATTTCATCAATTTTCTCTTCACTAAAGTACATTCTATTTAAAATCAAGTTAGCCCATCTTTTTATAGGTGGGTATTTTATTAAGTATTTAGCGAATTGGGGGTTTGTATTAAACAAAGCGCCATTAGCTAAGGTTAAGCTACTCACTTTTTCTGGCTTATCAATGCTCATTGCAGTCACAGTTCCACCACCCATAGAATGGCCAACTAAATGCCAGCTTTTAGAATCGTAACTACTCATGTGAATTTCATCTAATAAGTCCCACAAAATTTTAGCCCTACTTTGTTGACTATGGTCAAAATCTTCTACTCTTTCTGAAAACCCAAATCCTGGTAAGTCAACAGCAATTACATAATACCCTTCATTAGCCAACCTCTCTGCAGTATACCTATATGAAAATGTAGAACCACCAAGACCATGTACCAATAAAACATTCCCACTATATTGGTTTTGTGGCAACCACTCTCTAAAGTGAATATTAACATTATGAATTATTTTAAACTCGCTATTATCATACAACATATTTTCTTCCATATTCAGTGTAGATACATTCCCCATGGCATAAGGAAGCAAACTTAATATTAATAACATTGCAAGGAGTAGTTTTAATACTTTCTTTAGTATTTCTTTTATCATAATTATTTCTCTATACCTTCTCTAGCTAACAATTCTTGTTGGTAATAATGCTTAATTTCTTTCATTTCAGTCACTAAATCAACGTAGCCATAAAGCTCTTCATTAGCATATCTTCCTGTCAAGATCATCTCTATATGTTCTGGTTTTTCTTCTATTAAAGAAATTATGTCTTTAATATCAATCAAATTAAAATATTCAGCAATTAATATTTCATCTAGTACAATTATCTGATATTCATCTGAAAACATAGCATCTCTAGACTTACTTACTCCATTTTTAGCTAAGTCTATGTTTTTATTATCTGGCGGATGTATTACATGTATCATAGTATCGTCACCAAACTGCTCGATGTCAATCCAACTAAGCTTTTTTGACATCCTTAACTCCCCATAACTCTGTCCTTTCATGAACTGTCCGACATATGTTTTGTACCCATATGCTGCCGCACGAAAAGCTAAACCCAGTGCTGCTGTTGTCTTCCCCTTACCATTTCCTGTATAGATATGTATTTTTCCGTTCATATTCTTCCATCCTAACTAAGAAAGTGCTTGTTCAATCTGCTCGACTAAAAATATTGAGTCAATATAATTTCCTAAGAAAACTACATCCTGTCCTTCTGGACTAACTAAATAGTATTGCATTTCTATCTTACCTTCATCAAAAAGATATCTTCTTACAATAAAATAATCCTGATAAGGGTCGTCAAACTCTTCAAGTATAACCTCTATACTTCCTGAAAAAAAAGGGGCTTTTGCGAAGCTATTACCTTCAACTCTAATTGTCTTGAAGTGTAGTCCTGTGGCACAAGTTTGCAAAGTATCACTCTTACTATAGTAGATATCCCCCTTATGATATCTTGGGTTTGAAATCAAACCATCCAAGTTTTCCAAGTTAGCAACTTCTTCGATTGCTACTAAGTCCAGGTCATTTTCAAATGAATAATAGAGATAACAGTTTAGATTATGCTCTTTATCATCAACAGTTATAATAAAATCATGATCATTACCTGAAGAATCCATAAACTTCAATCTATCAATAATTAACTGCCCATTATCAAGATTTTTACTTCTCTCATCTATAGAATGTTTCATTAAGACTTCATTATCTAGTGGTTTAAATTCAACTTCGTGTTCTTGTCCAGAATTGTCTCTAAACCTTATTAGCATTATATCATCTTTGGTCATTTGAGGAGCGTTTGTAAGATAAATATAAGTATCCTTTACAATATCAATCGATAAGATCTTAAAAGCTTGGCTGTCCTTCCTTCCGAATAAGATCTCAACACTATTAAAATAACCATAAAAAACAATCCCATATTCATCTTCTCCTACCTTACAATCAAATAGGTATTGACGAAATCTATTGGAATATTTACCTGAATAGTTTGCTATTATAGCATTATCAATCTTTTCAAAATTCACACTAGTATTGCCTATAACTTCACTAGAAAATATTAGTGATTGCTCATAAAACTCAGACGTTGTTACTTTAATGGTATGTGCAATATTATCTCTAAAGAAAAAGACATATACATATTCATCATCAAATACTTGCAAGACTTCTTCGTACTCAAAACTATACTCTTCAAACATAACAACACTCTGATAATAATATTTATTTTCAAAATCTTGTCTACTAACAGGTATTTCTATCTCATTAAACACTATTGGCAATGTTCTCGCTCCAATATAGAAGGTCTCTGCTATGCCATTTGTTTCTATTACTTTGAAATTGAAACCGCTAAAGTATCCTTCTTTATCAGGCAAGTCATAAACTCGAGCTTGTCCATCAATATTCGGCGTTGGTAGACTACCTAAAGCCTGATAAGCACTTATTGAATGTCCCAAACATGATACTAATGTATCTAGATTCTTAATTGACTCTTCTTGTGTAGGTGCCTCAACTGCGACACTACATCCAACTAGTATTACTAAAATAATTAATAAGCACCACTTCAATTTCATCAATTTTCTCCTCAATATCCTCTATTAGCCAACGACTTTATCTTTTATTAAATCTAGGAACTCTTTTCTTTCCTCTAGCTTGCTCTTTGAGATATTATCAAAGTTTATCCATTCATAGTTCTCAATACCCACAACTTCAAGGGTACTTTTAACTAAAGTTGTACCAATAGGGTCTCCCCATTTATTAATTAATAGATCATTTGATCTTGAAGATGTAGTAACAATCAATGTCCTTGATAAAAAGTCTAACGTGCCTACTACTCTTCCCTTTTCAATTTTAAATGAGAAGTTTTTTAATAAAACTTTATCAATAAACCCTTTCATGACAGCAGGCATACCACCCCACCAAATTGGAAATAATAATATGAGCTTATTAGCATTACTTATTTTTTCCTGATATAGCTTTACCATCGGGTCAAAAGCTTCACCTTTATTGTATACTGCTAAGTCATTAGCTCTCATTACAGGGTCAAACTTATCACCAACTAAATCAATAATATCATAAGATTCATCGTTAGATATTAAAGCTTCCTTCATAGCATTTAAAACTCCATAGTTAAAACTTTTCTCATACGGGTGTGCCAAAATTATAACTGTATGCATCTATATCCCTCTTTTCTATAAAAATAACTCTTTTGGATTCTGGTTAGCCTGCTTTGAAAGCAAACTAATTCTTTTGTTCAAATAACTCTTATCCATTGAATGAAGGTTTTGATTAGCTTTTGATTCAATAATGTACTTAGCAAATCTCCAAACTCGATTTTTCACTTCATGGTTATTAGCTTCAGCTATTCTTCCTAAAGCATCTAATATAGCCCCCACAACAAAATTATCTTTTTCTCCATACAAGTACAATTGATAAAATACTTTATAAAGTAAATCAACAAATGGTGTATTCTCTAAGACAAGTACTGCCTGACCATCATCATCCAGATAGAATTGATAATCAAACTCTGTGCCTATTTTGCTTAGTAAGTTACCCAGATTTTCAATACAATAAATTGCTGTGCTAGGGTCATTTATTCCTGGAGAAAGCGCTTTTGTGCCAATCTCAACAAGTTTTTTCAGTCCTGCCTCAATATCTGCATTTCTATTACTATCTTCACCAATAATCACATATTTTAAAAGTTCTTCTTTGATATCTTCTTTAATCTGATTAGTTGATGAATGTATAGAATATACAATGGTATCATCCATGATAAAATCCCCAATTGCATTTTCGCATATTATAATAAGTTTATTTTCTAAAGCATAATGCCATAGCTTCTTCTCCTCATATAGTTGGATAAACCCTGATTCAATAGATTTGACAAGAAAAGGCTCTTCACTAACTTCTTTTTCAAAATTATCTGGTTGTAGGTTTGTAATACCATTATCTTCAATTCTCGTTATAAATTTGTTCTTGATTAATTCTAGGTTTTCGTTAGTTAAATCTTGCACATATAAGTTAACACGTACTGATTTAGAAACTTGAAATATAAAGAATATGAAAGAAAACAAGGTAAAAATTGCTAAAAGTATTCCTATAAAAGGAGATAAGAATAAGTTGCCATTTCCAGCATCTCTCATAGCATAAAGTGATACTAAGCTATACACAAAAACAGCACTGAAAAATCCAAGGATTCTAGCTGTAAACTTTTTTTCTAAGAAGTCTTGTATTGATCTAGGAGACAAATCAGAACTATATAAAGTCAGCACCACCATCATTGTAGAAAAGGTCACTGTTATCATTGTTAGCAATGTCCCAACTAATGCAGAAAAAATGGTCCTTCCCAAGGTTACATCTGTAAGAAAAAATCTTGGTATATTATAGTTCTCTATTTGAAATGTTATGTCAATGTATACTGTTAATAAAGACAATATTATTGCTATTAAGCTATATAATGCTGGAATGAAGTATATTTTCTTTTTAATCTTAAGCAATATCTTCTGCATTACCATCCTCTTTTCTTTAAAATGAATAGACATTCTTATTGATAAAATAAATGCTGCATTTTTATCATTTTACCAGAAAGAATGCCTTTTGTTTACTATTTAATACACCTAAATTTAGTTCTTCTATCTTTTATTAACGATTCTTCTACTTTTACTTGGAGAGAAATATTATTAGATTTAATTTTATCATATTGAAGCAAAAAGCTATTACATACTATTTTTTTAAATCTTGTATACGAAGGTGAATATAATAAGTAGGAGGCGAGAACCCTTCCCTCAACATTGTACTCCTTTGATGTGTTCACTGACTCAAAATCAAATCCAAACACTTTATCTTTGATTACAATAAAATTTCTAAAATTAATATCCTCCTGAACATAAGCCTTACTTTTTAGAAAAGCTTCATTATGTAGCTGCTTTATCCATTTAGTAGTTAAACTTAAAATCTTAACAGCACTCTGATACTCCGAGTTTTTCTCACATTTATTTAGGTAGTCTAGCAATAGTTGTCCTTCTAAGTACTCAATATAAGTTTTTAACATATTTTTGTCTGAGTCCAATAATTGTGGATGGTTTAAGCCTGAACCTTTTAGGTGTTCATAAACCATTAATTCTCGGCAAAAGGCATCTTTATTGCTGAATGATTTCTCTATGAATAACCCTCCATCGGATTTAACTAAAATTACCTGATTCTTCTTAGACTTAAACTCTTCTAATTTAATCATTTATCTCGATCTTTACTTTGGAATTTTTTTCATATCCATCTAACTCCTTAATGACTCCTTCAACAGAGTTTTGCAATATTTTTTGAACAAAAGGAACCATAGGGATATTCTTTCCGTTAATTGTTAGACTAATGCTAGAATTACTTATAGTACAATCATCTCTTTTCTTATGACCTTTGATAATTAGTTCACAAAGCTCTCTACAAGAGTGGCCACATGCACTACAACAATCAGGATCAAAGTCAGGTAGTATTTTAAAAGCTTTCTTCTCAATTATATCAACTATTTCTGAGACATCAGTCAGTGCACTAAGAGCAGCAACTTCCTTGTATTGATTGATTTCGTCTGCTATCCTACCCGAAATCAAAAAAACAGTATTGTCAAACTTCTTATCGAGATCATCAAAAGTTGTACCAGCTAGAATTTTAGGGGTGTTAGATTCACTATATCCTTCAATAATTAAAAAATCATGATTGTAAAACTTTATAATTTCATATATGCTTAGCTGTTCTTGAAATAATACGTTTGTTTCATTGATCCCCCTAGCTGTTACAAGTTGTGAACCTGCTTCTTTATGTCTATAGGTGTTCTTACCAGGTGTATCCATGGCGAATTGTTCAAAATGAATATCTTTAATACTACCAACTGTGTAGTTTCTTCTTCTCAATTCCTTTATTATCTCTTCTATCGTTGTAGTTTTACCCGTCTGAGTAAAGCCTATTACATTAAATACCTTCATCACATGACTCCTTTAAATAATATTTCCAAAATAAATAAATATAACCAGCAGTGCTATATTAACAAATAATAAAACATAATCCTCTCTACTAAAGCTAAGTTCAATTAGACTTGTTCTATCTTTATAGATTCTAAAGGCTCTCATCTCTATGGATAAAGAGAGTGATTTGGCTTTCTCTAGTGTAGAAATAATTACTGGAGCAAATATATAACTGTAAACTTTTACTTTATCTGCCAATCTCAAGCTATTGATTTCGATGCCACGTAACTGAATCGCTATTAATGTATCTTGCATTTGCTCTATAAGTAGAGGTAAAAATCTTATCCCTACAGAAGACATTAATGCTAGATCATAAGGAACTTTGAGCTTAACTAATCCCTGTATGGTCTCTTTTTGTGATGAAGTAACAATAATTGCACCCGAAACTAAGACTACGAAAAGTCTAATAAGATAAGATACTCCTCTAATAATCCCCTGATCTGTTATGAGAGTAAAGTTAAAAATAGAAATAATTGCATTACCTTGCCTGTCAAAAACACTTTGTACTATTATTAAAAATAGGAAAATAATCATGAACTTTCGCAACTTAAAGAACATCTCCCTTATTCTTGCTTTAAAGAATATGGCAAAAAACAATTGTGTAAAAAATACTAGAATTTGCAATCTTATATCTAAAAATATAATGACTAAAGATGACATCACTAAGACGATAAAAAGTTTTATTCGTGGATCATATTTTTTTTGCAATTTTTATGCCCCTGTCCTTGATTTCATACACAATATCCCCGCAATTATTCACTAAATCCATATCATGAGTGATTATTAGAAATCCAATGCCTTTGTCACGCAAACTATTTATTATCCTGTATAATTGAGATCTATTCTTAAAGTCAAGCCCTGAAGTTGGTTCATCTAAGACTAAAAACTTAGGATTTAATAAGAATGTAGTTGCTAAAGCAAGTCTTCTTTTCTCTCCCTGACTTAAAGTTAAAGTTTTCGAATTAGATAAATGTTCTATATTAAACTGTTTCAATAGCTCTTTATAGTCAGTAAGACCATAATCAATAAATCTATTTACAAATGTCATTTCATCTTTTACTGTAGGATTAAATATTTGCTTATCTGGATTCTGGAAACAATAACCTACCTCTTTACCAATTTCTGCTAGAGTATAATTATTCACTAATTTTCCATTAAGAAAAACTTCTCCAGAATAATCTTTAATAATCCCTATTATAATCTTACTTAGTGTTGTTTTTCCACTACCATTTTCGCCAATTAGCATTGTACATTTTCCTAAGTACAAATCCCAGTTAATTTTACTAAATAGTTCCTTATCTTTTGTCGAGTAAGTTAGATTTTTAATTTTTATGAAATCTATATCATTCATTAGCTCACCTCACGAAATCGTCCATCATCAAGTTCATAGATTGAATCAGCTATATCTAAATTATCAAGATCATGTTCTACCATAATAATAGTTTTGTTTAACCTTCTTAACTCTGTCAAAGCTCTCTTTACACGTTCTTTTCCTTTTTGATCAAGATAAGAAAGAGCCTCATCAAGTAATATAATATCTGCTCCTAAACATAGTATAGAGGCTAATGTCACTAATTGCTTTTCCCCTCCAGAGAGACTATTTGGATTTCTGTTTATTAAATCTTCTATACTTAGCTGTTCTATAACATATGATATTCTCTTCTCTATTTCATCTTTAGATATACACAGATTCTCAGGGCCAAATGCTAATTCATCTTCTACCAATGGAAATACAATTTGATCATCAGGATTTTGAAATACAGTTCCAACTAAAGAAGACAGTTCCGTAAATGAAATTTCATCTATATTTTTACCATTTATGTGAATTTTGCCTTCAAGTGCACAGCTTTGTCTTTTTGGAATTATACCATTAAGGGTTTTTAGAAAAGTAGATTTGCCAATGCCACTTTCACCAACTATGCCAATAATTTGCCCTTTCTTAATTTTGATTTCTAAATTACACAAAATGGGTGTGTTATTACTATTAAATCTTACAAATAAGTCTTCCACTTCTACAGCATAACTATCCATTTTATTTATCCTTAATCTCAATTTTAATCGCATATTTAACCCAAAATTGGCTAAAAGGGTCGTTAGAAATAATTACTTGGTATGGTCCTGGCCCACCTTGCTCTCTGGGCTTTAAATATTCTTCACCCAACTTATAAGCTAAATACACATTGTCATCTTGTGCTAGTTTTTCTTGTTCTATTACAACTGTATATCCATCAACAGCGCTTACTATAACAGCATCTATGTCTGATACTAAAAACCCAATATGTTCTAAAATATGCTTTAGCAATACCCCTGTATAATTTTGCTCAAGAGCATCTCTTCCATCTTCTTTTAAATTTGCCATAAACTTAACAGCCTCAAAATCTATTATTTCATCAAAATCATAAACATATAATATTTCATTATTATAATGTATTTCTAATTTTGCTTCATCACTTAATACTTTTCTGTGATCGAGCCCTTCTTGATTTAATAGGGTAAATATTACTATTACTATAAGTAAAAATGCTATAAGACCTAGTAAAATTATGTTGTTTTTCTTCAAATTTAACTCTCCTCTGGATTATCTAATAAATCTTTAAGGCCAAACTCGTTAAGGCGATTGTATATAAAGTATGCTAGTAAACCGCCAAGTCCGCCTGATAATGCGCCACTGGCTAAACTTAACACAAGGGGGATTAGTGGCAATCTGAAAAAGACTAAGTTTGATAAATAGGTACCACTTATATTTGCAATTAGACCTGCTACAAAAAAATCGATATTTGTTGTTACTTTTCTTCTGGCAATCAAGAATATTACATCAATCATAATCCCGGGCAAGGTATATGTTAAAATACTAACTACCCCGTGAGAGCCAAAAGAACCAGATACCATTACTATTATAGCTTGTGTTAAAGCTGTAATAGTTGCAACTCCTCTTCTCTTAATTAAGCCTGCACTTAAAACAATCCACAACATATAGAACCCTCCAGCTAGAGCCCCTCCAGGTATAAACAAAGGACCTGTAATCATGTGGGTCAAAGGCACTATTATTGGTTTAGTAGCTAAACCAAGTGCTGCCATTAAAGCTATAATAATTAGTTCATGAATAGAGAACTTACTTAGTATCTTACTCATATGCTTCCTCCTAAACAAAAAACTCCTCTAAAAAGGAGTCTTAGTGAAAAAATATCCTTTCCAGACAGGAGGCATTTTCGTTTCCAAAAATACCCTAACGGCTAGGCAGGCGTATTTAAAACTTAGCCTGCCAAGCTCGGATGTTTTTCTTTTATATTAACATAAGCAATAGCTTAAATAAACAATCATAACTCATTAATTCTATTAACATACTTATCAATGTCAAATTTTCTTCTTAAACCATTGGCATTCATGTATCTTAACTTACCAAATATTTTTCTCTCTTGCCATGCTCTATCATGCAAGCCAAAACACCATGCAATCCCGGTATATGAGTTAGGATCTCTACCGTCCAAAAAATACTTATTATTAAGTTTTAATGCTATATCATATGCCTCACTATAGGATTTGCTCCATTCAATTATTTTCTTGCACCAATACATTCTCATGTAATTATGCATATATCCTGTTGTAATCATTTCTTTCATAGCACTATTCCAATAAATATCATGAGTAGCTAAATTTTCATAATCTTCTTCTGTATAAATATAGGCTCTTTCATCATTAATATGCTTTTTCATAGTCTCATAAGCCCAATCATTGGTTATGTAGTCAAACTTATCATATTTTGTATTGTAGTAAACAAAATTAATAGCCAACTCTCTTCTGACTATTATTTGCTCTAGAAAGCTTTCTATTGACTCAATTTTTAAATTGTCAATCTCATTATCTCTTAATTTTAATACACACCTTACAATTTCTTTTGGAGATATTTGACCAAAATGTAAATAAGGACTTAGTTTTGATGTTAAATTTTTTGATGGATCGTTACTGTTTATATATTCATTTAGATTTAATTCTGTAAACTCATTTAGTAGTTTCTTAGCTTCCTGATATCCACCAATGAAAGTTTTTTGACTGTTCTCTGATTTTACTTTAAGTAGATTAATTACCTCATCAGGATTGTTTAGCTTACCAACTTTCTTTATTTCACTCTTAACTATTGGACTAATCCTTTTCGGTTCTTTGATATATTTGTCGTATTTTAATGCTATCTTTTTTCTAAATGTCCATGCCATATACTCTTGCTTTTCAGAAGCTTCTTCAACTGGAACAATTACATCAGCTTCTACTTTGGTCAGTCTCACCTGGTTTTCTTTGCATAGCTCTTCCAGATTATTTCTCCATTGTCTCTGGTGCCGTAAATAACCGACATCACAAAACACCTCAATTGCGTCTTTCACAAGATTATTAA
>PWPR01000202.1 GCA_003557085.1 Clostridia bacterium
ATATTATAAGTCAGACACTATTTATGGACCGATGGTGCATGCTGAGATAGGAGTAGCTGAGGGTAATAGTGGGAAACTAGTAGCGGCAGTGAAAGAAGTAGCAAGAGAATTAGCTCATCAAGGGCAGCTAATTTTAATAGATGGACCGCCAGGTATAGCTTGCCCAGTTATCTCTTCTCTATCAGGTGCTAATTATGCATTAGTAGTTACTGAGCCAACTGTCTCTGGGATACATGATTTAGAGCGAGTGCTAGTTCTAATAGATCAATTTAATATCAAACCTATGATATGTATTAATAAATCTGATATATCTCTAAATCAGAGGGATAGGCTTGTAGAATATTGCAAAGATAAAAATTTAGAAATTGTTGCAGAAATAAACTATGATGCCACGTTTGTCAATGCTCTAAATGAAGGTAAGCCTATAGTTAACTATGATAGTAAAAGTACTACCACAAGAGCAATTATTAATATGTGGAAAAGAATGCAAGTAATAATGAACCAAAAGTAATTGACATATGTCCATAACAGCTATATAATATTGATATAGATAGCAAAGGAGGTGTTAGTATGCCAAGGTTTGACAGAAGTGGTCCAAATGGAGTGGGACCTCTGACAGGTAGAGGATCAGGTCCTTGTGGAGATGGTGTTCCTAAAAGAAGAGCTTTTATGAATAGAGGATATGGCCGTGGATGGGGTTTTGGCAGAGGCTTTGGAAGAGGTTTATTTCAAGGCTATGCAGAATCAAATATTGATGAAAAAACATACCTTCAAAACAGAATAGAGTTAGTCGAAGAAGAGCTTAAGCAACTTAAAGAGCTTCAAGGCAAGACAGAATAGTATTTAGCCACAAAGATTTTTTTATCTTTGTGGCTTATAATTTGAGTTAATTTATGTACTCTATTAGTTGTGATGTATAAACTAAAATCTAGACAATATCCCTATATAATAAACAATAAAAGTGAAAATGTCCTATATAGTGAAGAAGATTTTATTAGTTACCTTAATAATTGATTAAAGCACATAAGTTAAGTATAATTAAAGTATAGAGCATATGACTGCTCTATGATTTTAGGAAATCTTTCAAAGGAGAGATGATATGCCAAAAGAGTTTAAAGTAGGTTGCAAAGTACCAGATATGCCTAGTAAAGAACAACCAATTGTTAAAAATGAAGAAAAGGTAGTTGAAAGAAAGGAAGATAATATGATTAAAGTAGGTAAACCAGCTCCAAGTTTTACAGCACCAGCTTATTATCAAGGTAAATTTGTAAGTATTGATTTAGAAGAGTACAGAGGTAAATGGGTATTATTATGTTTTTACCCTGGCGATTTCACATTTGTCTGAGCAACAGAAGTATCAGCAGTTGCTGATAGATATGAAGAGTTTAAAGAGTTAGGTGTAGAGGTATTGTCTGTAAGTGTAGATAGTCCTTTTGTACACAAGGTTTGGAATGATAGTGAACTATCTAAAATGGTAGATGGTGGAGTTCAGTTCCCAATGCTTTCTGACCAAGGTGGTAAAATCGGCACACTTTACGGTATTTATGATGAAGAAGGTGGAGTTGAGACTAGAGGACGTTTTATTATCGATCCAGATGGTATAGTTCAAGGTTTTGAAGTATTAACACCTCCGGTTGGTAGAAACGTAGACGAATCCGTTAGACAAGTTAAAGCTTTTCAACTTGTAAGAGAGTCTGAGGGTTCTGAAGCGACTCCATCAGGATGGCAGCCTGGTAAGAAAACATTAAAACCTGGACCAGACTTAGTTGGTAATGTATGGAAAGAATGGAGCGTTAAAGATAATTACGATAAGTAATTAGATAGATTATAAAGCTAAGGGCAAATTAACTTGCTCTTAGCTTTTTTAGTTCACTCACTCTGTTGTATAATAGACTAGAGTGAAAGATTGAGGTGGAGAAAATGAGAATAGTTCATACTAGTGATTGGCATATTGGCAAACTTGTTCATGGTATTCATATGACAGAGGACCAACGATATATGCTTGACAAGTTTTTGGAACTTTTAGAAGAATGTAATCCAGATGTATTGATTATTAGCGGAGATATTTACGATAGATCAGTTCCACCAACAGAAGCTATAAAACTACTAGATAATATTTTTGCAAAAATTTTAGTAAAACTGCAGATAAAAATCATTGCTATTGCTGGAAATCATGACAATCCCGACAGGCTGGGATTTGCAAGTGAAATACTAAAAGAGAGAGGATTGTATATTATCAGCAATATAGAGCAAGCTTTAAAGCCTATAATTCTCAATGATGAACATGGTGAAGTTGCTTTTTTTTCACTACCCTATCTAGACCCTGCAACTATCAGAAGATTTTTTGATGACCAAGAAGTTAAGACTCATCAAGATGGACTTGAGAAAATTTTAGGCGAGTTAAATCCCTATTTAGATAGTTATAGCAGAAAAGTAGCTATCTATCATGGTTATGTCAGAGGTTTTGAAGAGCTTCTAGAGAGCGAATCAGAAAGACCACTTAGTTTAGGTGGAAGTGATGTGGTAAATGTTGATTTATTCAGTAATTTTGATTACACTGCGTTAGGGCATCTTCATGGTTTGCAAAAAGTGAAGTATGATAAAGTAAGATACGCTGGATCTTTATTAAAATATTCCTTCTCAGAGCATTTACAGAAAAAAGGTTTTATTATAGTTGATTTAGCAGCAAATGGGCAAGTAAGTATAACTATTAAAAGTCTCTCTCCTATGAGAGATATGAGAAGAATAAAAGGAAAGCTAGAAGACTTAATTAGTTACTCAGAGGAGTCAGATGATTATATTGAAGCTACAATAACTGATAAAGGAGAACTAATTGACCCTATAGGAAAGTTGCGTTTAGTATACCCAAACACCTTATCTTTAATTAGAGAGAGATATGAATCACTTGAAACCAAACAATCTTCTGCAAGCGATGGGTTTGTGAAAATGCATCCGCTAGAACTTTTTGAAGACTTTTATCAAAATATTATGGGAAATAATATGCCAAAAGGAAGCAATAGATATTTAGAAGAGATTTGGGAAGAAATCGAAGCGGAAAAGAGGCTAGGATAATGCAACCAAAAAAACTAAAGGTTACTGCCTTCGGCCCATATCCAGAGGAGATATTTATTGATTTTGATAAGGTTTTGCAAAGTGATTTGTTTTTAATCTTTGGAGCAACAGGGTCAGGTAAAACAACCATTTTTGACGCAATTTGTTTTGCTATGTATGGTAAGGCGAGTAACAACATGAGAAGCATTGAAAGCTTAAGAAGTCAGTTTGCTTCAGATGAGACTCTTACTGAAGTAACCTTAGAATTTACAATCAGAGATATGGATTATAAAATAACAAGAATTCCTCCTCAAACTAGACCCAAGTTAGTTGGAGATGGTTATACAGAGCAAAGTCATCATGTTGAACTTATTATCTATAGTAATCCTGAAAGAGTTGTTGTAGGAGTAAAAGATGTTGAAGAAGAAATAGAAAGCATTGTCGGTTTAACTGTAGATCAGTTTAGACAAATAATGATGCTTCCACAGGGTGAGTTTAGAAAGCTTTTAGTTGCTAATTCACAAGAGCGAGAAAGAGTGTTACAAAGGCTTTTTGATACTAAGGATTATCAAGCTTTACAAACTAAGTTAGATGAAAGATCAAAAAAAATAGATAGAGATATAGAAAATGCAAAAATCAACTTAAATCAGCGGGTTAAATCATTAAATCCTTTAGATGATAATATGCTAGCAAATCTTCTTGAAGATAAAGATATTAACATAGATAAGATACTGAATCAACTTGATAAATGGCTCATTGAATATAATAGTAAGTTAGAGATGCTACTTGTAGATAAAAAGAACGTTGATGAAAGAAGAGTTGAAAGTTTAAGAGAAGAAGAAAAAGCCAGAGTGACAAATAATAAGATTGATAATTTAGAAAAACTCATAGCTAAGCTACAAGATATAAGAAAAGAAAATATAAAATTTGAGCAGCTAAGGAAAATAATTAAAGACGCAGAAAAGGCAAATAACCTCACACATCAGATAGAGCAGAAATCAAAGTTAGACGCAGACTTATTAGAGTTAAAAGAGAGGCAAAATGAACTTGATAATTCAATTAGTGAATCTTCAAAAAAGAAAAGCGTTCTTGAGAAAGATATGAGTAGACTAAATACCTCTAAAGAACAGGAGTATAGAGATTCTCTAAGAGAGGAAATAATAAAGCTTCAAGCACTTTCAGTAAAGGCAGATAGCCTGTCTAGTGTAAAAACTAGTTTGCAAAAAAAGCAAGATGCTATGTCTAAGTTGCAAGAAGATAAAAGTGGACTAGAAGAGAAACTATTAAGAATAGAAAGTATTCAAGATGAGCTTAAAGTACTACATGAAAAAAGAATGAGTTTGAAGACAAAGATTTTAGATGCAAAAGAAGAGTTTAGAAGCAAAGAAGCAAAATATAAAGATCTTATAAAAGCAAAAGATTTGTTTGAGGATATAATCGGTTTAGAAGAGCAGATAGACGAGAAAAACACTATTATCAATACTTTAGAAAGTGAAATAAAAGATTTAGAAAGCCATTTTACTAAAGTGAAAAATGATTATTATAGCAATCAAGCACATTTATTAGCTAGTAATCTCAATCAGGGAGACCAATGTCCTGTTTGTGGGTCAAAACATCATCCAAAACTAGCAATTGAACGTGATGATAATACAACACAAGAAGAGTTTAGTAAAGCTGAAGAAGAACTTATGAAAAAGCGAGAAGTTAAGCAAGATGTGCTAAGAGCTATAAATAATCTTATGGATAAGATTGAAAATAGAAAAAAAGAAATTAAAGGGTATGTGCTATGCCTTGAAAGATTTAAAGAAGACTATCATAAAGACATTATGAAAGAAAAACAATTTCTAGCTCAAAAACAGTCAATCATAGACAGTTTAGAAGAGTGTCTTGCTGTTACAACTGAAAAAATAGAAAAAAATGAATTAGAAGTAAGAAACAGAAAATCAATAAGTGAAGAACTTGATAAGCTAAAAGATGAATTTTTGCTAGCTGAAAAAGAAGTTGACAAATTAATTACTCAAAAAGAAATTCTCAAAACAGATATACCTCAAGAGTTAAGAAGTAAAGACGTAATACTAGAATCTATAAGCAACAAGGAAAGTGAGTGGTCTGAAAAACAAAAGGAGCTGGAAGATACTAAAAATTTGCTTAATCAAGTAAAAAGTAAATTAGAGGCTTTGAATGCACAAAGCTTAGATAATTTGTCAAGAATAGCTAAGTTAGAAAATGAGTACAGTAATCTTTGTACTAATCTTAGTAAAAATGTAATAGAATTAGGGTTTAGTTCTTTAGAAGAGTTGACAAGTAAAATGCTTGATAAAGATATCTTAACAAGAAAGAAAGAAGCATTAGCGAAGTATGAAGAGCAGGTAAGAGATTTAAAAATACAAATAGAGAGTATAGAGCAAGAGCTCCATGGTGTTGAGAAAGTTGATATTTTAGAGTTAAAAGAGAATACCGAGAGGTATACTGTGCAATATAAGGAGTTAGAAGAAAGAACAAGTAACTTGAAGCAATGTATAGACATTAATAAGGATATTTATGCAAGTTGCAAAAAAACACTTCAAGAAGTAACCAAACAAGAAAAAGAATATCAAGTTTTAGGTGAGCTAGCTAAGGTTGCGAGAGGAATGAAGCCAAACCCACTAGGAATAACATTTGAAAGATATGTTTTAGCAGCTTTTCTGGAAGAGATACTTAATGCTGCTAATTTGAGACTCTTAAAGATGACTTCTCAAAGATATAGACTTTATAGGAGCGAAGAAAGAGAAAGATTAAACACCCAAGGTGGTCTTGAGATAGAAGTTTATGATAATTATACGGGAAAAGTAAGGCATGTAAAAACACTTTCTGGAGGCGAAAGTTTTAAAGCGGCACTTGCAATGGCTCTTGGTTTGACAGAAGTTATCTCTTCTTACGCTGGCGGAGTTGAGTTGCAAACAATGTTTATTGATGAAGGATTTGGCACACTTGATCCAGAGTCTTTGGATAGTGCTATTGATTGCCTTATGGAGCTAAGAGACTCAAATAGAAAAGTGGGAATTATTTCACACGTTCCTGAACTTAAGGAAAGAATTACAACACAAATTGAGATTATATCGACTTCAAGTGGCTCAAAAATTAAGTATTAGACATATAAACTTGAACTACTGTAAAATCCAGTTGTGTAAGTTGAGAGCTCCTTCTATAGGAGTAATTAATAGGATGAAAATCAATTATGAGAAAGAGGAGGTTACATCTCGAATTTCATGCATCCTGAAAACAACAGAAAAATAATGTATGTTTCAAATGTCATTGAAAAATTACATTGTAAGTTCCATAAAGAGACAAAAGGGAAAAAGGGTAGTGTAAAATATTTTTTGTACTGATATGGCATTAGCTAAGGTATTATATCTTGTTTCACAAGATGCTATCTCTAAACTGACCCAGACAATACGAAGCTGAGATCAAATAATAAATGAGCTATCAATCTTAATTGACAGCTCATTTAACTAACTACTTATTATCTCTTGTAACTTGATTTATAAGTATACACAATACTATTTACAGCTTCTCAAACCTTACAAAGGCTTTCAAGTTCAACTTATTAGCGTCTTTAAACTGAACACTATTATAGAATCCTACTGTTTCAGGAGTATCATCAGTTAATAAGACTTTTTGTCTAACTTGCGGGTATTTATCAATAGCTTTTTGAATTAGCTCACTAGCTATCCCATTTCTTTTGGCGCTAGTTAAAACTAGAAGGTCTTGAAAGTATATAATGGTTTCTCCATCTCCAATTACTCTCAAGATGCCTAATAGTTCTGTATCATCCCATGCACTTAAAACTAGTAAAGAGTTATCATAGGCTCTCATTAGTTTATCTATGTCTTCTACATAAATGTCCCAACCTGCATCTTTATATAAGTTTACAATTTGCTCTTTTCTTATCTTTTTTTCTTCTTTTATTACATATTTCATGATTTGCATCTCCTATTATTCATTCATATTTAATTTTTATAAGATTCCTCTTTTATGCATTAAATAAATAGTTTCATTAAGTGGATCAACTTTTGGTTTTTCTCTTATACTAGAGACTTCTTTAGGCGCTTTAGCAAAGTGTGAAAATCTAATGCTAAAAAGACCTTTTCCAGCAGTGTACGCTCTGACAGTTAACTCATAGTTTCGACATAAGTTTGCTGGTATATTACCAACTATCAAACATGTTTCGCCATTTTGAATAGGGGAGTTAAACTCTGCTTGCATAGTACTTAAGTCTGATAAGGCTTTACCCAAAGCATCAGAAGGCACTTTAAGCTTGAATCTTAATATAGGCCATAGCAAGTCAGTTCCAGCTTTTTCCAAGGCCTGCATAAGCACAATAGGAGCAAGGTTTCTAAAGTCTGATGGTGTGCTATTAACACTGTTATAATTCCCCTTAATAATGCTTACTTTTGCATTTGTTAAAGGCCATCCTTTAAGTCCTTGATCTAAATAAGACTTAACTCCATCAAAAATCCCGTTTTGAAAAGTCTTTAGCAGTTCACCAGTAGACACCTCTGAAACAACCTCAACTACTCCAGAATTTTCCTGAGGTTCAATTTTTATTCCTATCTCAGCATAAAAAGGGTATCTTTTATCAGATAGGTTTACATGTGAATAACCAGTACTTTTTGGTGCTTCTCTAAGTACAGTCTGCATATTGTCAAACGACACTAATAAATGAAACTCTAACTCAAGCCTTGATTTAAGTATTTCTAATTGAATTTCACCAAATATATTGATATAGATCCTGTTGCTGACCTCAGCTAACTCATAGTTTAAGAAAGGGTCTTCTTCAGCAATGGCTGTTAATGCATTTAACAACTTATGCCTATCCTTACAATCTTTTGGACTAATTTCTACCTTTAAAGTAGGCTCTAAAATAGTAAGTCTCTGACGCTTAGATTTACCAAAGTCAGTATTTACTCTAAGCTTTGGTCCATAGACTAAACCTATATCATTGGATAGAAGTTCATTAGTAGGTATTTCTTTACCGTTTTCAAGCTTTTCAAGCTTAGTGATTTTTTCGCCACATAAATACTCTCGAACATTGAGAGATCCCTCATAAAGTCTAATATATACTTTATTATTGTTTTCATTCCTCTTAACCTTAAAAACAGTTCCTGAAGGTTCTCCATAATTTGATCTATTTAAGCTAGGCAGAAACACATCAATAGCTTTAAGTAAATGATCAACTCCTACTTCTCGCAAGGCACTGCCAAATATAACTGGATACACTAGACCTTGTTTTGCATGATTAATAAGCTCACTTTCTAGATAATCACTCGTTAAAGAGTTTTCTATGTATCTTATTAAAATATCATCAGATATAGTTGACATTAAATCAATAAGATCTTCTTCTACATAGTGAAACAAGTCACTTACATTAAGTCTTTCCAAGTTAATAGTTTGAACTACAAAAGCTTTGCTTGATAAATAGTCTAGTATTTCATTTACTACTTTTGCTATATCAACGCCAATACGATCTATTTTATTAATAAAAATTATCGTAGGAATATTGAGTTTCTGTAGAGAATCAAAAATAATATTAGTTTGGGCTTGCACTCCTTCTTTTGCAGAGATTACTAGAATAGCTCCATCTAATACATTCATAGATTTCTCTACTTCAGCTATAAAGTCAGCATGTCCAGGTGTATCAACTAAGTTAATTTTTGTGTCTTTATAGTAAAATGACACAGGTGACGCTTGGATCGATATACCTCTTTTCTTTTCAAGTTCTAAATTGTCTGTAAGAGATGATCCGTGATCAACTCTTCCAATTTCTTTTATTACATTTGTTTTGTAGAGCAAGTTTTCAGTGATAGTTGTTTTTCCTGCATCTACATGTGCGTAAATTCCAATGTTTTTTACTTTCATATACATCCTCACATTTAAAAATTAGGATGATACAAGAATTTTACTGGATAATCATACCATCCTCTAATAAGTTTCGTAGTCTAATTGCTTGTATAGTTAATATTTTTAGCATTTTTTTAGTCCTCCTTAGTAATCTATAGAGAAGATTTATAATCTGCTCTATTGCTCAGTATAGGACATAAAATGTAAAAATTCTGTTCCATAATTGCTAAAAAAAATTATAATTTAGTAATAAAGTAATAGCAATAAAGAAATATTATTGATATTATGTATAAGAAGAGCATTAAATATACTATAAAATAAAGATAATTCAGGGATTTTTAAAGTGTTATAAGGGGGATTAGAATGTCAGAGAAAAAGTATGAAAAATTTGATATAGCTATTATTGGAAGTGGCCCAGGAGGCTATGTAAGTGCAATCAAGGCAGCTATGCTTGGCGCAAAAGTAGCATTAATTGAAAAAAGTGAAATAGGTGGGATTTGCCTTAACTGGGGATGCATTCCCACAAAAGCTTTAGTTAGATCTGCTGAAATTTTAGATGAGGTGAAGGATGCAAGGAGTTATGGCGTACAAGTTGATGGGTATTCTCTTGACATGAAAAAAGTAATGGCTAGAAAGAAGAGGATAGTTAGGCAATTATCTATGGGAACTGAGCAACTCGTTAAAGCTCATAATATAGAAATTATTAGAGGCAAAGCATATATTGTAGACAAGAACACCCTTGAAATTTCTAGTGATAAAGAAAAATTTGAGATAGAAACAGATAATATAATTATTGCTAGCGGTGCAAAATCAACTAAGCTTAATATTCCTATGGAGGATAAAGGTAATATAATCTACAGTAGGCAAGCATTAGACCTAGAAGAGCTTCCAAAGTCAATGGTTATTGTTGGCGGAGGAGTGATAGGAATGGAGTTTGCTTTTATTTATAGCACCTTTGGAGTTGAAGTAACGGTAGTGGAGTATCTGGATAGAATCTTAGCTATGCTTGATAAGGATGTTACAGATGAGCTGATGAAGGTAGCTCGTCGAAAGAAAGTTAAAATTATTACAAGTGCCAAAGTTTCAGAAATCATAGATTCAGAAGATGATGGGTGTATTGTAAAATATAAAGCTGAGGATGAAACTCATGAACTTAGGGCAGAAAAAGTACTATTAAGTGTGGGAAGAACCCCCTATACAGATGGCTTAGGTCTTGAAAATATTGGAGTAGAACTTAATGAAAATGGCAGAGGAATTTTTGTAAATGATAAAATGGAAACTAATGTTGAGGGTGTTTATGCAATTGGTGATGTTACAAATAAGATTCAATTAGCTCATGTTGCTTCACATCAAGGCATAATAGTAGCTGAAAATATTATGGGCAATAATATTAAGATGGATTATACAGCCATTCCAAGTGCAATATTTACAAAGCCAGAGATAGCAGTAGTAGGGTTAACAGAACAACAGGCAGAAAAAGAAGGACGCAAAGTCTTAGTAGGTAAGTTCCCTTTTAGTGCAAGTGGTAAGGCTCTTGTTCATGGTAGTAGGGATGGATTTGTTAAAGTAATCAAAGATAAAGAGAATGATAGAATAATTGGTGCAGCAATGATTGGCCCACACGCTACAGACTTAGTTTCTGAACTGACATTAGCTATTCAAAACAATATTACCGCAGAACAGATTAGCCACACTATCCACGCGCATCCAACTACTGCTGAGGCAATCCATGAGGCAGTATTGTCTACAGAAAATGAAGCGCTTCATTTTGTTAGCAAAAAGTAACTTTTATTAACGCTTAGTCAATAAGGCTAGGCGTTCTTTTATTTTGAAGAATGTCTTGCTAAAGCTAATATAGACAAGTACTATGGTAAAAAAGCAAGCAGGTGATAATTATGAAAATTTATCTAGGTATTAAATATAGGAAAGATTTATCAAACAAGATTTTAGTAGAAAGAATTGTTGATGCGTTAGAAAGGCATCAGGTTTATTGTGTTCATAAAGACCTAGAGAAATGGAATAAAGTAGAAGTTGCAATTGGAGCTTTGATGGAGAAGACATTCGAGAAAATAGAAGAAAGTGACTTGGTTTTGATAGAGTTCTCTGAAAAGGGAGTAGGTTTAGGGATAGAGTCAGGATATGCAAAGGCCTTAGGTAAGCCAATTATAGTTTTACATAAAAAAGGTACAGAGGTATCTCCTACGCTGGTAGGAACTGCTAGTGAAATTGTTGAGTATGAAAATCTAGAAAAGGCATTAATTAGTATAAAAGCACTAAGCCACTGAGTGACTTAGTGCTTAGATAAGCTAGTTAATAGCCCAGAGTAAGTCTAGTTCGGCTAACTTAGCTTTAGTAGGAATACCATTTTCATCCCAGCCCATTAAGTTATAATAAGCTTTTAAAGCAATGTCAGCTTGCTTCTTGTCAACAATAGCACCTTTAAGGGGGTTATCTCCTTCAAGAGGCTCATAGAATCTTTCTGGTAAATAATCATCTTTTAGTTCAAATCCTTCACGTAGATTAAATAGTCTTGTTAAGTTAACAGCTCTTTCAGTAATTTGCATCATTTCTAAGAGAGAAGTTTGCCATCCTGTGACAGCTTTCATAGCTTCTTCGATTTGAGATGGAGACCATGGCACAAATTGACATAATTCAGAAATGTTTGAAAAATGTCTCCATAAAGAACCAACTTTAAGCATATGCGATTTTTCTTCATCTAATTGACTTGCTGGAAGAGGTTTATTTAGACCAAGTGGGAACATATTTTCTAAACCAGGCCCCATTTTAGTATAAACGGTGTCATGAAGATTGTGACAATGGTCTGCACCTGTAGGGCTAACCATATAACCAATTCCTAAACCTTGCTTAAGCCTAGGTTCATGCATAGGTATTTCTTGACCCTTTACTTCCATAGCATACTTCATAGCGCCTTTGCCAATTTTTTCAGCTGCTGGTTTGCAGCCAAGAGCTAATAACTCGCCAAAACCATCTTTATTAGCTATTTTTTCTATCATCTCAACCATTGCTTGGCCATTACCAAACTTAATATCTATACCATCAGTATCTTCTTTTGAGAGGATCCCATTCTCATAGCATTCCATGGCAAAAGATATGGCCACACCTGCGGAAATAGTATCTAGTCCAAGTGCATTGCACAGTTCATTACCTTTACAAACTGCTTGTAAATCATCAATGCCACAACAAGAACCAAGCGAACCTAAAGTCTCATACTCAGGACCACCAAACTCAGGATTAACCTTGTAGCGATCGTCAATTTTTACTACTCGCTTACAGTCAACAGTACACATATAACACCCTTCATTATCAATTAAGTAGGTGTCGCGCATTGTTTCACCTGAAATCTTATCAGCACCTTCGAATGAACCAGCTTTGAAGTTATATGTAGGAAGTCCACCAACTGCATTAAGACTATTTACTATTGCAGTGGTACCAAGTTCAGTCATTCCTTTCATATTTTCTTTTATATTCTTGCCCATTACTTTATTTAGTTCTGTAAGTGTACTTTGGTCTTTTATCTTAGGTAGACGTGTGCCTTTAATGCCGATAGCTCTAAGGTTTTTAGACCCCATAACAGCACCCATACCACTTCTACCATAAAAATGAGTTAGGTCATTAACTACATTAGCTATTAGAACCTGATTTTCACCTGCAACCCCTATTTGAGTAACTCGAGCATTTTTATCTCCCATCTCTTCTTTAATAGCTTTTTCAACTTCATTAGTTAATTTGCCCCACAAGTGAGTAGCATTCTTAATTTGAACTTCTTCATCTTTTATTGCAAGATAGACAGGCTTATCGGATTGTCCTTCAATAATAATTGCATCATATCCAGCTCTTTTCATCTCAGCGCCAAAATAGCCACCTGCTTCAGAATCACCATATCCTTTTGTATGAGGTGATTTTGCACCAACACTATTTCTTCCGCTTCCTATCATAGGTGTTCCAGTTAAAGGTCCGGCTGCAAAAATAAGCAGATTTTCTGGTCCTAGAGGGTCAGCTCCCTTAGGCACTTCTTTCATTAGGTAATATGAGATAATACCTCTACCACCCATATGCTTACGATAAAAATCTTCTCCTGGATTTTCTTCTTTTATAGTGCCATTTGTTAGATTAACTCTTAGAATTCGATTATGATAACCAAAAGACATTAAAATTCCTCCTTAGATTTATTACAAGTTTAAATTGAGCCAAATTTCTTTAGCTACTCTAATATTTTATTCAACAAAAGTAGTAAAAATCCTTTTTATTATAAAGCATTAACAATATAATGTAGATAAATTGCAAAATGGTAGCTTGTAGAGCTCTAAATAAGGAGATTACTATGAATAATGAAACAGAAATTGTCAGAGGCTTAAGTCAAATCCATAGCTCATTGGTAGAGCAATATTTTATTGCTAAAAAGAATAATACAATTTTATTTACAAATCATGAAGATGATATAACAGAGGTAATATTTATCCATGATAGCAATTTAATACTTGCTTTTTATTGCTCAAAAGTTAGAAAGAATAAAGTAGAAGAAATTTGTAATAAGATTAGCAAAATAATAGAAGAAGTAACACCAACTAAATATGAAATTATAATAAATAACAATCAGGCATTAGTAGAAGGACTAACTAATCATGGATATCGTATTATTGAGATGGGCAGTGAGTATGTTTTGGAAAAAGCAAAGCCTTATGAGGGCGATATGTTTTATATAAGGAGCTATGAATACAAGTGTGCAGAGGAATATATTGACTTAATTGATACTTGCTTTAATCCCCTAAGAAAAAAAAATGGGTAAATGTATTAATTATCGAAGAAAAAATTATGATAAGACCATAGAAGAGTTTGAGAAGTTGGCAAAAAGCAATGATTTTTTTGCTTTTTACATAGATTCATTAGTGGGTATAGGTCTTCTTCAGAAAAACAAGATTAACACCTTAGTAGTAAGTCCAACGGTTCAGGGAAAAGGCTATGGAAAAGAAATGCTTTTGTATTTAAATCATATGATATTAAATGAAAGAAAGTACGATAAAGTTTTATTGAATGTAGTTGAGCAAAATGAAAGAGCAAAAAAGTTTTACGAAAAATGTAATTTTCAATTAATTGCAAGCTATAGGGTATTTCAATAGGGGTGAAGATATGGATATAATACTTGTACTGCCAAGTTGTACATGAGTAAGTGAAAAGAATTCTATGGAAGTAGAAAAAATAATAAAGGCTTTTGAAGCTGCTGGGTTAGAGTACAAATTAGAAGTTATAGATGATTTGAAACTATCTTTAGAACTAAATGTGTTTAACCCACCTGCTCTAATTGCTAATGGAAAGATTATTTTTGATAAAGCATGGCCATCTGAAGAGAAGATGTTAAGAATAATAGATTTGCTGAAATAAAAAAAGCCAAATTCTTGGCTTTTTCTAAAACAATAATCTAATTCCAATATAAAGAGCTATTGCTCCTATCACATAAAACAGTATCACGGTGCCTTTTTCGCCTAGGGTTTTCTTAAAAGCTTCTACTTTGAAATTATTCCAAACTATAGCAGGTTTGGCATATGCAGAGTAAGCAACAATTAAAGCATAAATAATCAAAATGAGCCCTAAAAGTTTCACATGAATCACCTCGCCACTTTAATGTATTAGTAAATTAATTATATCACAAATAAAACAACTAACATTATAAAATATCTAAGAAAACAGATAAATTAGCAATTAATTTGTTTATATTTTCAACATTGATATAATGGCGTGTACTTCTTCCTTCAAGCTTTGATTCAATAAGATTTGCTTCTCTAAGTATTTTTGTGTGATTACTCACAGTTGGTCTAGTTATATTTAGAAAATCTGCCATTTGGGTATTATCCATACTAAAATGCCTGATAAGACGAAGTATTTTCATTCTAGTTGGATCAGATAAAGCTTTAAGACCATTAGTTAATTCAACAACTCCTGCATCAACTTCATTAAAGTAGAAAAAATGATTATTACAGCCAACCATCAAGTAATTATGCCTCAAACTGGTGGCTCCATTAAAGTTGTATGGATCGACCCAAAAGAAGATAGCTTTATTCTTTTTAGCTACTTGTTCAGTTATTTCTCTAGATAAAGTCCAAGGGTGCTGACTAAGGTTAGGGGATTCATCAGATTTATCACTCCCTAAATCTTTTATGGCTTTGTCATAATAGGCTTTTATTGCTGATTTTCTGTCTTCTCTAAATGGTTTTAATATATTGTAATAAAACTCATCTAAAAGATTCCAAAATTGAAGAAATAAAGATTGATCTTTGAGTACTTTAATTAAATTGAAATATTGTAAAAAGTTATTCTTGACAAAAGTAGAGTTATCATCAAGCACAAAACCCACAGCTTTATGGTCAAGCTGACGTATTTTTGTTGCAATTTGAGCAAACCTTTCAGGAAAGGGAAAACTCGTATCAGGTTCTAAGTCATAAGTTTTGGCATAATCTAAAACTTTTTTGTAAGCAAGATTAATATCAAGATCTTGGATAATTCTTTTGGCAGTTTCATAATCTGTTTCAAAAACAGCGTCTGCTAAATCAGCTAAATGTGTTATAATTACTTGTGGTTTGAAATCTCCTTCCCACAGGGATTTCCATCTTTTTGCAAAATCTTTTGGAATATCAGGGAGCATAATTTTGATATAATTATTCCACTTTTCATAAGCTTCTTTGTGGTAAGGAGGAAGCTCGTGTGAGTCAGTACTTATTCCAAAGCTTAACTCAAGCATTATTGACTGACCGACAAAAAAGCCACCATTCATAATATCACTCTTTTCGTAGTTACTTGGCTACGCTTAGTTTAACAAGTCATTAAAATTAAGTCAATACATGTTTATTAGACTATGGTAATAAAGGAGGAACTAAATGTTAGGACTATCTAAAGGTGAATTTTATTTAGCACCATATAACAAAAAATGGATAAGTATTTTCAATGAAGAAAAAGAAAGACTTAATAGTTTAATTGGGGACTATATAGTGACAGTAGAGCATGTTGGTAGTACCTCATTGCCTATTATGGCTAAACCAGTGATTGACATTGCTATAGGTATGGATAATTTAGCTAAGGTAGATAGTTGTGTGAAAGCGCTTTGTAATAATCCTGCATATGTCTATTTTGGAGAAAATGGGGTGCCAGGAAGGCATTTGATTTCTAAATACAATGGAGAAAAAGGAACACATCATTTGCATTTTCAGCTAATTAACTCAAGTAATTGGCAAAACCAGATTCTTTTTAGAGATTTTCTACTTGATCATCCAAAGCATCTTAAAGAGTATGAGGAACTGAAGAAAAATTTGGCAAAAAAATCAAAGACAAGACTTGAATATACAAATAGCAAAGATGCTTTTATTAAACAAATAATAGTTTTAGCTAAGGATGGTGGATATAATGCCTCGGTATAGTTTTATATGTGAAGATTGTCAATTTGAATTTGACCTTAAATGTAAGTTTGAAGAACTGGATAGTAAAAAATGTCCAAAATGTCATAGTGAAAAACTAGAAAGACTATATAAGAGTATCGGAATAAGTATGGGAGATACTCAAGAAAGTAAATGTAGTACATGACCATATGCTAGATAAGCAGTTAGCTTATTATTAACTCTACCTTAGGTAAGGTAGAGTTATTTATTTTTAAATTAATTTATAAAAGCACTAGACACACAAACATATGTTTGTAGTATAATAGAGTCAAGAGAGGTGGAATTTATGATTGTATTTCATATTGATGTGAATTCAGCTTATCTAAGCTGGGAAGCTGCTTACAGGTTGCAGCACGGTGCAAAATTAGATTTAAGAGACATACCTTCTGTCATAGGGGGTAGTGAAAAAAATAGGCATGGGATTGTTTTGGCTAAATCTATTCCAGCTAAAAAGTTTGGCATAAGAACAGGTGAACCACTAGTGCAAGCTAGAAGAAAGTGTCCAAATTTAGTTACAATCCCACCAAAT
Organism: Clostridia bacterium; assembly: GCA_003557085.1. Taxonomy (GTDB): domain Bacteria; phylum Bacillota; class UBA994; order PWPR01; family PWPR01; genus PWPR01. The sequence goes on from PWPR01000202.1 coordinate 16,906, forward strand.
TACTCTCTATATATGAAAGCAAGTAATATTCTTTATGAACTCTTGTTAGATTATTCACCAAATGTACAAAGATTTTCAGTAGATGAATGTTTTTTGGATTTTACAAGACAACAGCATTTATGGAAATCAGTAAAAATTGCTGCAGAACATTTAAGGAGCAGGGTAGAGAATGAGCTTGGCTTTACAGTCAATATTGGAGTATCAAATAATAAACTTCTAGCAAAAATGGGTTCAGATTTAAAAAAGCCTAATATGGTACATACGCTTTTTCCTAATGAGATGGAAAAGAAAATGTGGCCACTTCCAGTTAACGACCTTTACATGGTAGGAAACGCAACAACAAGGAAACTTTTGAAAATGGGAATTGTGACTATTGGAGATTTAGCTAAAACTGACAAGGCATTTTTAAAAGCCCATTTTAAAAGTCATGGCGATGTTATTTGGAATTATGCTAACGGTATTGATAAAACAGCTGTTCATAGTGGTGAGTATTTACCTTATAAAGGCGTAGGAAATGGAACTACAATTTCATATGATGTAACTGATAGGAAAGAAGCACATATGGTTTTATTATCTTTAGCTGAGAGAGTAGCTATGCGGCTTAGAAAAAATGAGCATGTAGCTGGAGTAGTTGCTATTTCAATTAAAAACAGCTCATTAATTAGGTATTCGCATCAGTCTACTCTAAAAAATCCAACAGATATTACAAATGAAATATATCAAGAGGCTTGTCGTCTTTTTGACCAGTCATGGCAAGGGGAGCCAATAAGACATTTAAGAATTAGGTTATCATCTTTGATACCAAGGCATTTAAATCAGAAAACTTTTTTTGAAGCTGAGAAAAAAGAAAAGCTGCAGGATTTAGATAAAACTGTAGATAAGCTTAGAGAGAAATTTGGAGATCATGTGCTAAAAAGAGGAGTTTTTATAAACAGTAGAATGGCACCTATTATGGGTGGTGTAGGAAATGAGGAAGATTATAAAATGATGACGAGCATTTTGTAATTAAGGGAGTGATTAATCATGAAAGTTATATCAAAACCAGTAGAAGTTATCGCTCATTGTACTATTAAGGGAGTTCCACAACCGA
>PWPR01000213.1 GCA_003557085.1 Clostridia bacterium
TAGAAATGCTATATCTAAAGTTCTCCCTTGAAAGAATAATTAATCAATAAACCATAAAGGAGCTTGAGTGAACTAAATTACTCAAGCTCCTTATAATTATATTTCTAAATCTTGATACTTCTTCACACCTCTATTATAGAGCTTATGACTTATAATACTAAGTGCTATAAATATAATCAAAATTACATACCTACTACCTGAAAGGTTGATTATAGGCAAGAATCTAAATACTAAAAAGATAAGTAACGCCACTAAAATCCTCCATGCCAAAGCAAGTAATATGTTCAAGTTGTTTTTTATAGCTTGAGTTGGTGATGTCCAATCAAGAATTGGTCTTTCTATGTCAATCAAAATATCAATTTGTAGCATAGTAATTATTCCTAAGAGTGCAATTACTAAAGCAAATAATAGATCCACTAAGCTCATTGGCAAAAGATATACTGCCAGTGGGACAACAATAACAACACTTATAATGCTCATTATAAAGCAACTTAACAACCTGGCTTTAAGATCTACTCTAGCATCTATAGGAGCTGATTTAACTTGCCATAAAAACCTGCCTTCTCTAGTTATTGCAGTAGCTGAAAAAGTTCCCATAAAAGAAGGCATAATTAATACACCAGCTACAATCAGCGTTAAGAGTCCTGCATATTCTGGATTTGCCAGTTCACTAAACATTAACTTCATCTGTTCTAGACTAAACTGGCCACTAACCATGTTTATACCTATCATTATAAAAGGCAATAATATTAAAACTAGCATGTTCATCAAAAATGCAGGGTTTTTGAATATTATGAGCAAGTTCCTTTTTACTAAGACTTTGGTCTGAGAACTCTCCACATACTTAGCGGCTTTTGATTTCACCTTGCCTTCACCTTGTTGATAATCTCTAAGTGACTTCTTAACTGCTGGACCTATAACAAAGCCAGCAATGGCAATTAATACAATATTAACTAAAACAAATATAACTAAGCTCAATAACTTGCCTACAATCGCTTGAGTTGCTAATACTACAGGTGGAAACTGGAGACCAAAGTAGTAAAGCAATCCTGACTCTGTTAATAACAGATCTAAAATAAACTCGCTTGACTCTGTTTGTCTTACTACAATCAGTTGCACTCCTATAATTAGAGCCAGTAAAACAACATTTGTAATTATTGACATAGCTCTCCTGCTGATGAACTTGTTGGCAAAGCTCATAATTATCACAATGAGTATAGTTGCTAATATCAAGGGAATCATAGGTGTAAGTAGCAAAATAATTACTGCTCCAAAAAGTTTGACAACAGTCACACCATCATTACTAAGCACCACATAAATACTTGGTACTAGAAATAGGGCAGACATAATAAAGCTATAGATATACTGAACAGCTAATCTAGAGAATATTATTGTATTCTCTTTTATTGGCATAGTTAGTAAGAATCCTGTATTTTTTGAGTAGTAAAATAGATGTATTAAGGCAGTTAATGATAAGAACAAAATAACCATTGATGCTAAGACATACATTACTGTAAATGTCAGCTCAGTTTGATTTATTTGCTCAAAGCCAATATATAGTGACCTTGACATTTGATAACCCATAGTAAAAAAGGAGAAGGCTAAAATCCCTAGGAGGAAAAATATCAAAATCTTCTTACTACCAACACCTAAATTAGCATTAGTTTGAGATACGTAATTTTTCATCTCTACTTTAACAAGTGCTATGAAATTACTCATCTCTGGTCATCTCCAAGAAAATCTCTTCTAGTGAAGTACCATGTGCTCGTATTTCACCTACTGTGCCTATGGAAATTATGCGTCCTTTATTAATAATAGCTATCCTATCACATAGGTTTTCAACTACCTCTAAAACGTGAGAAGAAAAGAAAACTGTACCACCATTGCTACAATGCTCTCTCATTATATCTTTTAGTAATCGCGCTGATTTTGGGTCTAAACCAGTTAATGGCTCATCTAAAATAAAAAGCTTAGGGTTTGGCAATAAGGCCCCACTAATTAATAATTTCTGCCTCATACCATGTGAAAAGGTATTAATTGGTTTTCCCAAGTCTTTATTAATTTCAAAAGGTATAGTAAATTTTTCAAATCGTGGCTGTCTCTCAGCAGCTGGAACTTTATAAATATCGCCAATGAAGTTTAGATAATCATAACCAGTTATTGCATCAAAAATCTCTGGCCTATCTGGTACATATGTAAACTTCCGCTTTGCTTCTATTGGCTCATGCTGGATATCTATCCCATCAATTTCGATTTTCCCACTATTAGGATTTAACATTCCTGTAATCATCTTTATTGTAGTTGTTTTTCCAGCCCCGTTAGGCCCTATGAATCCAAAAATTTCTCCTGACTCTACTCGCAAATCAATATCGTCTACGGCTAAGACTTTTTCATCATAAACTTTTGTTAAGTTACTGAGCTTGAGCAATTGCGATCCTCCTTTACTTACTTAAAGTATAGTTTAAATATTTCATTCTTATGGTATAATGATAATGTGTTTCGTATGCCGAATCTTTTCTAAATATGCTACACATATTATGACATAACAATAAGGAGAGGTAAACAATGTTTAATAATAATCCACACTATTACCCCTATCCAATGAGAAGGCGAGCAGTCTTTGCTAAAAATGGAATGGTAGCGACTTCTCAACCACTAGCTTCTCAAGCTGGAATAGAGATTCTGAAACAAGGAGGAAATGCAATTGATGCAGCTATAGCAACTGCTGCTGCTTTAACTGTACTAGAGCCTACTTCAAATGGAATTGGAAGTGATGCTTTTGCACTTGTATGGACAGATGGCAAGCTTCACGGCTTAAACGCTAGCGGTCCATCCCCACAAAATATATCTATAGAAGCAGTTAAGGAACGCGGATATGAAGAAATGCCAAAGTATGGACTTATTCCTGTAACAGTTCCAGGAGCACCCGGAGCCTGGGCAGAGTTAAGTAAAAAATATGGCAAACTACCTTTATCACAATCTTTGGCACCTGCTGTTAGTTATGCAAGAAATGGATATCCCGTTTCGCCTGTAACAGCTGCAGCTTGGTCACGTGCTAATGAAAATTACAAAAAGAATTGTACTACAGATGAGTTCTCAGAGTGGTTTGAAGTTTTTGCTCCAAATGGTAAAACCCCTCAAGCTGGAGAAATGTGGAAATCAGAAGGGCATGCAAGGACCTTAGAACTAATTGGAGACTCTCTTGGAGAAGCTTTTTATAGAGGAGAGTTAGCAGAGAAAATTGATGAGTTTTCAAAAAAGCACAATGGATTTATTACATATGATGACCTTGCAAACTTTAAACCAGAATGGGTTGAACCAATTGGAGTAGAGTATAAAGGCTATAATGTGTGGGAGATTCCACCTAATGGACAAGGATTGATTGCCTTAATGGCTCTTAATATTATCAAAGAATTGGACATCAGTCATCGTGATGATGCGGAAACTCTTCATAAACAGATAGAAGCAATGAAGTTGGCTTTTGCTGATGGACAGAAGTACATCACAGAGAGAAATGAAATGTCATTTACAACTGAGCAATTACTTAGTGATGAATACTCTGCGACTAGAAGAGCTTTAATAGGCGATAAAGCTATTAAACCAGAAGCAGGTGAGCCTCAGTCAAGTGGTACAGTATATTTATGTACTGCTGATGGAGAAGGAAACATGGTATCCTTTATTCAAAGTAATTACATGGGCTTTGGTTCAGGAATAGTTATTCCAGGCACAGGTATTTCTTTGCAAAATAGAGGAAATAATTTTACATTAGACAAAGACCATGATAATCATCTTGCTCCAGGAAAGAGAACCTATCATACAATTATTCCTGGGTTCCTTACTAAAGGAGATACGCCGATTGGTCCATTTGGCGTTATGGGCGGATTTATGCAACCTCAAGGTCATATGCAAGTGATGATGAATGTTATTGACTATGGTTTAAACCCACAAGCTGCTCTTGATGCTCCGCGCTGGAGATGGAATAAAGATATGCAAATTAGTATTGAGATGGGCTTTCCACAGCATATAGCAAATGCCCTGATAGCTAAAGGACATGACATAACAGTTGAATCCAAAACAGGAGGTTTTGGACGAGGACAGATTATTTGGAGAAACCCAGATACTGGTGTTCTTGTAGGAGGAACAGAGTCCAGAACAGATGGAACAGTAGCTGCTTGGTAAGAATAAGGACTGCCAGATTTTTGGCAGTCCATTTTTATTATCTTTTTTTGCTTTCTAATAGGCGATTTGCCTACAGGTTATTTATTACTTAATATTGTGAAAAATCTCTTTTGCTCCAGGCTTTAAGAACTCTTGTATCTCAAACTTATATCCTTCTGGGCCATCAAAGAAACAATTTATAATTTGAATCTCTTCAAACAAATTTACGTCTTTAGTTATGTTAACATTATGCTCTTTAAGTCTGTCTGCAAAACCCTGCACGTCTTCAACACAAAGAGTAATTAAAACTGCACTACCTTCTTTAGCCTTAAGTGAACCCCTGGCTTCATCAACAGCACCTATAAAAGCACCCTTACTTATCTGATAAATCTTCGCCCAACCTTGGTCTTCAACTAAGACTAGTCCTAAAATGTTCTGAAAGAAATCATCTGCATTATCTAAGTCTTTAAAATACAAGAAAGTAATCTGTGACGAGATATTTAATGTCAAAAAAGCACCTCCTAAACGTTATATTATAATATACGCTAAAAGGTGCTATATTCCTGCTACTTATTAAGTTTTTCTACATCAATCGTGGCACTATTGTCAATACTGTCAGTATCGCTATCGCTCCTCCAAACAAGACATCACTAGGATAATGTACTCCTAAGTACATCCTTGAAACTCCTACTAGCATTGATACTCCCATAACAATTATAGAAGCTAGGCTAGTAAGAGATTGAGAAATAATCATTCCCATAGTCATTGCTGCACATGTATGCCCTGATGGAAAAGAATTCCTATCCTTTGGAATTAACATAGCTCTTATGTCTTCTAACATTTCAAATGGCCTTGGTCTTCTGATTGCTATCTTTATTAGCAACACCAGAGCACTACTGAAAAAAAGTCCTAGAGCTAGATGAAACCCCAAACTTTGTGCTCCTTGATTAGCTGAGAAAATAAGTAATAGTGGAAGAGACAAGGCAAATCCTAGTGAACCTAAGTGTGTTATTGCCACCATAAAAGGATCTAAAAAATCTTTTTGCATCTTTTTATTAAAGAAGTATAGTAAATCTTGATCCTTATGCTTCAAATACTTCTTGACCTTGGTCATCTCTTCACCTCCCGTGAACTTAATTATATCATATTTTACAATAATTCTTAAACCAAAAAAGCAAGTTCTAATCTGGTAGAAACTCTGCAAAAATCTGATTAGCAAAGTACATAGCTTCTTCAGATAATATATAGAGATCTTCTAAATCGATAATCCATCCATAACTAATTAGTTCTTCAATAAGTTTACCATATACACTATCAAAGCTTATCCCAAACTTACTTTCAAAACTGCTCTTTACAAGTCCTCTTCTAAGAAGTCTAAGTGCTAGGAAGGTATATTCAGCCATCTGAATTTTTTTATCCTTGCTAGCTAAATCAATTTCTTTGGAAAACCCATTTGCCCATTTAGCAAATGAGCTCGAATTTTGCATTCTTACTTTACCATCAAATGAAGCTGCTGCTGGTCCAAAGCCATAATATGGCTTGTACTTCCAATATATTAAATTATGCTTGCTTTCAAAACCTGCTTTAGCATAGTTAGCAATCTCATAATGCAAATATCCATTATTCTCTAGGTAAGTGTGGGTGATTTGCATAAGCTCTATCATATTATCATCCAACTTATCTATGGTCTCTTGATCTAATGATCTTCCAAACTCAGAATTCTCTTCTATTTGCAAAGGATAAATAGAAATATGCTCTAAATCAAGCTTGATAATCTTCTCTAAATTAGCTTGCCAGTCCTCTTTAGTTTGCTTTGGCAAGCCACAAATAAGGTCCCCACTGATATTTGAAATTCCCGCATTTTTTATATCAAAGATAGCTTGATAAATATCACTAACATCATGAACCCTGCCAAGTTTGCCAAGCTCTTCTTGCATGAAAGACTGTATTCCTATGCTAACACGATTTATTCCTGCTTGTCTCCATGCTAAAGCTTTTTCTTTAGTAACACTCTCAGGATTAACTTCAATTGTTATCTCAGCATCTTCTAGAACTACAAAGCTGCCCTTAATCTTAGAAATTAGCTTGGAGAAATCCTCATTTGATAATAAAGAAGGTGTTCCACCTCCAAAGTAAACAGATTCAATGCGAGCATCATCGCTTTGGTGCAATTCTATCTCAGTTAAGATTTTGCTGATATAGTATTCCATATCTTCTCTTATATAAGGAAGTGAGTAAAATGTACAATAATGACATTTATGCTTGCAAAAAGGAACGTGAATATAAATACCACTCATTTTTACTTGCCATCATCAAGTGATAGCACTGCTAAGAAAGCATCTTGAGGTATCTCAACATTACCCACTTGTTTCATACGTTTTTTCCCTTCTCGCTGTCTCTCTAAAAGCTTCCTCTTTCTACTGATATCTCCACCATAACATTTTGAAAGAACATTCTTTCTTAAAGCTGCTACAGTTTCTCTAGCTACAATTTTATTACCTATTGCAGCCTGTATGGGTATGGAAAACTGTTTTCTAGGCAGCAAGCTTCTTAGTTTTTGTACTAATTGCCTTCCTTTGTAGTAAGCATTGTCTTCATGCAAAATTGTAGATAGGGCATCTACAGACTCTCCGTTGACTAATATATCTAATTTAACAAGTTCGCTCTTTCTATAACCAATAAATTCATAATCAAATGTTGCATATCCTCTTGTCTTAGATTTAAGTTGATCAAAAAAATCATATAGTATCTCAGCTAATGGAATCTCATATACTAATTTTACCCTTCTACCATCATTTGAATACACCATGTCTTTATATATTGCTCTTTTCTCTCTTGCTATTTCCATAACATTGCCAATATACTCATCTGGCGTAAAAATTGTAGCCAAAACATAAGGCTCTTCGATATGCTGTCTTTTCTTTGCTTCTGGCATACCTGATGGATTTTCTATCATTAAAGTTTGTCCATCAGCCATTAAGACCTTATAAGCTACACCTGGTGCTGTCGCAATAAGGTCTAACTCATACTCTCTTTCTAATCGCTCTTGAATAATTTCCATATGTAATAAACCTAAAAATCCACATCTAAAACCAAAGCCTAGAGCTACTGAATTTTCGGGCTCAAAAGTTAGTGATGCATCATTAAGTTGCAATTTTTCCAAGGCATCTCTTAAAAAGTCATAGTCTGCTCCCTGTGTTGGATATAATCCACAAAAAACCATAGGGGTTACCTTTTGATAACCAGGTAGCGGTTTCTCTGCTCCATTAGGGAAATAAGTCATTGTATCTCCTACACGTACATGATTAATGTCCTTAGCACCTGTTATAACGTAACCTACCTCACCAGGCTTAAGTGATTGTTTTATCTTCATCAAAGGAGTAAATACCCCTACTTCATCGATCTCTAGTCGTTCTTTAGAAGCCATCATCTGAATTTTTTGCTTGCTTTCTATTTTTCCTTCCACCACTCTCACATAAGCTATTACACCTCTATATGAATCATAGTGAGAATCAAAAATCAAAGCTCTTAATGGCTTGTCTTCTAAACCTGAAGTTGGAGGTGGCACGCGTTTTACAACCGCTTCAACAACCTCTTCTATTCCTATCCCCATTTTTGCTGAAATCTCAATTGCATCATCTGGATCCAACCCTATTTCATCTGCTATCTGCTCTTTAATTCTTTCTGGATCTGCTCCTGGCAAATCTATTTTATTAATAACAGGAATAATAGTTAAATCCTGTTCCAGTGCTAAATATAAGTTTGCTAATGTTTGTGCTTCTATACCCTGTGCTGCATCAATAACAAGAATAGCTCCTTCACACGCAGCTAAACTTCTTGATACCTCATAATTAAAATCTACATGACCAGGGGTATCAATCAAATTTAACTGATATGTGTTGCCATCTTTAGCTGTATATGACATATTAACAGCTTGCAATTTTATCGTTATTCCTCTTTCTCTCTCTAAATCCATACTATCAAGTAACTGTTCTTGCATATCTCTATCTTGAACTGCTCCAGTAAACTCAAGTATACGGTCTGCTAAAGTAGATTTTCCATGATCTATATGTGCGATTATACTAAAATTACGAATCTGCTCCACCGTAATACCAACTCTCTTTCGTCAAATATATTTTTAATGCATTCTTAATACTAACACAAATTCTCTATTATACAATATATTTTATAAATAATTATGCTAATTCTTAGCTATTTTACAAGCTAAATTGAGCCCTCAATAATGTACACTTGTGACTCAATTGTAGCTCTTACTTAATAAGTAGTTAATAAGAGATGCTTTTTGGCAAGATTACTGTCTGTTGATATTTACTACCTTCCTTTGATGTGCTAGAATTAGTGAACATGGGAATGAAGTTCTCCCTTAGCTTATGCTAAAACCGCTTAATTAAGCTGATGACTTCTGTGATTAATTCGCAGAACCACCAGTTTTTTTTATGTTCTGCTAAAGGAGAGAGACTTATGTTACTTAGTATCGCATTGATTTTTCTTGTCGGCATACTTCTTAGTAGTATTTTTGAAAAACTGAAACTTCCAGGATTGCTTGGCATGATTATAGCTGGCGTAGTAATTGGACCTTTTGCATTAAATTTAATTGATAGTTCTGTTTTGGGGATGTCATCTGAGCTAAGAAGAATAGCTCTTATTGTAATTTTGATACGTGCTGGACTCAATATAAATGTAGAAGAGTTGATAAAAGTTGGAAGACCCGCGCTTTTAATGAGTTTTTTGCCTGCAACTATAGAAATGCTTGCAGTCACCCTTTTAGCACCAATTCTTTTTTCTATTAGCTATCTTGAAGCAGCTATTATGGGAGCAGTTGTTGCTGCAGTTTCGCCAGCAGTTGTTGTTCCAAGGATGATTAACTTAATTGACTCAGGCCATGGTGGAAACAAGAGTATTCCTCAAATGATTATGGCTGGAGCATCAATAGACGACATCTATGTTATTATCGTTTTCACATCTTTAATGTCAATGTATGGGGGACTTGGATTTAACCCTGTAAGTTTACTAGGTGTGCCTGTGGCAATTGTAACAGGACTTATAATAGGAGTTTTAGTTGGACTAGCTTTAGTAAAACTTTTTGAGAAAACCAATTTATCGCTTCCTATTAAAGTTCTCATTATTTTGTCAGTTGCTTTTGCCTTAGTAAGTGTTGAAAGTGTTGTAAACTATTATATTCCGATTTCTGCTTTACTATCAGTAATGGCACTTGGTGCAACACTACTTAAGACCAGTCAGGAAGCCTCTTATGAGTTTATGATAAAGTTCAGAGACATTTGGGCAGGTGCAGAGATTATCTTGTTTGTACTTTTAGGAGCAGCAGTAGATATCAATTACTTACTAAAGGCTGGTCCTATTGCTATAATTCTAATATTACTGGCTTTAGTGTTTAGAATTATTGGGGTAAACTTAGCACTGATTGGAACTAACTTAAATAATAAAGAAAAATTGTTTTGTTCTTTAGCTTATTTACCTAAAGCAACAGTTCAGGCTGCTATTGGCGCAATTCCTTTAGCATCAGGTGTACAGGCAGGGAATATAATTTTAACTGTAGCTGCTTTAACAATTGTAATTACAGCACCTCTAGGAGCTGTGGGTGTTGATGTATCATTTAATAAGCTATTAGCACAACCTGAAATGAAAAGTGAAATTTAATATAAGATATACAAGTTTTTAATATACAAACTCAATAATTTATGATATAAATAGATGTGTTAAAAAGTTAACAGTCCGCAAACCGTGTCTAGCTAAATTTTACTATCATAAGAAACTTTGCTACACTTCCCCGTAACTCTCATGCGGGTGCAAAAATGCTTATGAACTAAGTAAAAGGTTTGTACTTTAAAATAAGAGACTAGATATTTGGAGGTGAGTTCGATGGCAAATAGTAAATCAGCAGCTAAACGCGCCAGACAGACAATTAAACGTACTGCTCGCAACAAAGCTGTAAGATCTAAGTTGAAGACAGATCTTAAGAGATTTGAGCAAGCAATGGTCAGCGAAGATAAAGAGTTGGCTGAACAAAGACTTAAGAGAGCTATTATCACAATTGATAAAGCTGTAACTAAGGGCATATTACATAAAAATAAAGCTGCTAGAACAAAGTCTAGCATTACAAAAAAGTTTAATGAATTAGCATAAAGCAAAAGCCAAACGAAATGTTTGGCTTTACTTATTTATGACCTAATATCCACAACTCCAGAGCATAATGATCATTTATTTTCCCCGTCTTGATTTGCAACTCAAGCTCTCTAAGGGACTTAAGATCCGACTCAATAGTGGCTACATCAAAATTATAGGCTTGCTCTTGTAGTTTCTTTGCTACGAAATTTGGAACTTTCAACTCTCTTCTTAATCTCTCCAAGCTGGCCCTTTCTTCTACAAGTAATTTTGTCTGATAAATAAGTCTTATCTGCCTTATTATCATAGCCAAAATTCTTAAAGGAGGCTCATTCCCTGTAAATAATTTCTGCAGTTCATCATAAGCTTCTTCTTTATTGAGATTCCCAAGTGCATCCACGCATCTGAAAATACTTGATTCAAGAGAAGGAGAAACAATAGACCGAACCTCTTCAATTGATACTTCTCCATTAGTGTCAGCTTTATAAGCTGCAAGCTTGCTTAGCTCATTATCAAGCTCCCTAAGAGAATCTCCAGCCACAAGCAAAAATTCTTGCATTACATCTCGATTCATCTTAAGATTCTTTCTACCTAACTCTCTAGATAGCCACTGTTGCTTTTCATGAGGATTTAGAAACTTACTCTCAGCAACAACGCCTACCTCATTAATTTTCTTATATAATTTCGTCCTTCTATCTGGACTATCTGTTGCTATAAAAACTAATTTTGTCATACTTTTTGATATTCCCTCTAGATTAGTAACTATCTCTTCTTGTAAATCTTTTTTCTTAAATACTAGCTCGAAGCTATCTAATACAACGACCCTAGCATTAGCAAACATAGGAGGAGAATATATGAGTTGCTCCAGTGAGTCAATTTCTAAATCTTCTATACTGAGCCTCATGTAATTAAAATCGTCAGCTTTAAACTCCTCTTTATATCGTTTAATTACTTCCTCAATTAAAACATCTTCTGGCCCAAATAAAAAGACCAATGCTGGAAAGTTTGTTTTTAGTTGGCGCAATAAGCCCATTGCTGTAATTGGCAAAATTTAACCTCCTCATCCAGAACATATTTCTTTATATACAGTTTATTTGACTTATACCTAATAATAATTGCTCCGTGGACATCGGTTCTAAACATCTCTATTCCATTACTATTATACCTTAATATCACTTCATTGGCAGGAAGATTACGAAACTTGTTATAACTTGATGAATTTATTGCAATTGATGGCTTTACTAAGTCAAGAAGTTCTTGAGTAGAACTAGTTCTACTCCCATGATGAGGAACTTTAAGAATATCAGCAGCAAGTCTGTGAGGAAACCTGCTGACTAGTTCATCTTCTCCTTCTCTTTCAATATCTCCAGTAAACAAAACTCTCAAATCATTAATAGTTAGCCTTATAACAAGTGAGTTATCATTACTATCCTCTTCATATCGACCATAAGCAGGGTGCAAAGTTTCAACAATTAGAGATTTTGCTAGTACTTTAGTCTCACCTGCATAAAGAAATATTATTTCGATATTTTTCTCCTCAGATAAAAATCTAATTTCATCCATTTCTAGCATACTTCTAAAAAATGCTTGCTCAGTAACATAAATGCGCTTTACTTTTATATGCTTTAGTAAGCTAATTAAACCTCCAACATGATCTCTATGTGCATGGCTTATTACTATACTATCAATTTCATTAACTCCATTTAACCTTAAATAAGGAAGAATAATATCATTACCAGCATCAAACCCAGGATATCTATCCCCTGCATCAATCAATAACTTATAATTACACTGAGTGTGAATAAAAGCAGCATCACCGTGACCAACATCAAAGAAGACTATTTTTGTGTAATTTGTATGATTATTAATAATTATTATGACTATAATCAAAGCTATTGCTATAATAGCTTTAGCTCTCTGGTTTTTCTGTAAGAAATATATTAGTCCCAAAACTAAAGCCAGATAAAATAATAATGAAACTATAGACAAAGTCTTTAAATTAAATACAAAGGCTAATTGATTTGCAAATAAATTAGCAAGACCAAAATGAACATCAAGAAAAATACTCAGCATTGGCATTGCTAATAGGCTTATTCCTGGAATAAATAGCATTATACCTAAAATCAAAACAGGCACAGTTAATGGGATTATTAGCAAATTAGCAATAATAGAAGAAATATTATAAGAGTTGAAAGCACTAAGTATAAGAGGCATAGTTGTAACTTGAACTGCTAGTATCACTCCCATTGCTTTACCAAGCTTGTTAGCAGGAAACATAGCAGTGATATGTTTGCTAACAAATAAAACTCCAATAGTAGCGAGAAATGATAACTGCAAACCAATATGCTTTAGGGCAGTAGGATTAAATGAAAGAATAATAATAAGTACTAAGAAAAGTCTGTTAAGTTTACTAATTTTAATTGTTTCACTTAGCAAATAGATGGTTAGCATTAAACTCGCTCTTAAAACTGAAAAACCTAAACCAGCCACTATTGCATAACTCCAAACAGTTGCCAGTTCAACTAGGATTTTCACTTTTTGACTAGCATTGAACCCATTTAGAACTTTTTTTACAAAAAGCAAAATTATTGCTAAATGCAACCCAGAAACTACTAAAACATGTCCCACCCCTGCTCTAGTATAGATATCTCTTCTTTCAGCTAACCTAGATCTATCTCCCAGTAGCATTGATCGCATAATTGCAGCTCTCTCTTTTGTTAACACATCAAGCTTTTTAAGTAACTTCTCTCTAGTATAATTAATTAGCTTTCTAAAAGAAAACCTATCTATAACGCTTACTACTTCAATATCATAGCTGATTGCTTTGATACCCATACTATTTAAGTATTCTCTGTGTGAAAATTGGCCTGGGTTTCTTGCTTCTCTTGGTACACTTAGTTTTGCATTAAACAATAGCTTACTGCCTAAGGCAAAATCATTACTATCGTCATAAACTCTTATGATAAAGGGGCGTATTATCAGGCTATCTTCTACTAAGTTCACTTTGATATCAAAACTATTGTTAGTTTGATTAGTAATAGTTCCCATAAAGCTAGTATCCTCAAAATCTACCTCATAAGGAGTGTTAAGATATGTTATGCTACCTATTAAGTAAGTTAAAATAATTAGCAATAAGAGTACTTCTTTATTACTTCTCAAAATAAAAACATATATTATAAATATAGTTATAAATATAACTAAGTAATGCAAACTATTGTGTACAATAAAGTTCAATAATGGCATAAAAAGCACAAATAGCAGTATGGCTAAATTTTCCTTAGCCATACTGCTATTAAAAAATTGTAATCTATTCTGCAACATCTTTCTTATAATAAAGTAGTGTAGCTATAGCTGCAGTAAGTGGGATGCACATGATTAAACCTATACTTCCAGCTAGTGCTCTAACAACTTCTGTTGCCATTAAATCCATGTTTAAAACAGTCGTTAGCGGCATATCGTAAACTTTAAATATCATTAATATAGGCAGAGAAGCACCTGTATAGGCAAGAATTAAAGTGTTAACCATAGTGCCCATAACATCTTGTCCAATATTAAGTCCTGATCTCCATAACTCCGCTCTTGATATTTCAGGAGCTCTCTCTTTTATCTCATGCATTGAAGAAGCAATTGATATTCCAATATCCATAATCGCTCCTAAAGCTCCGATAATTATACTTGCAAGCAGTAGGCCTCTGAAGTCATAAATCACGTCTCCAGGGGCGTAAGCAAGCATCTGAGACTCTTGCAGACTCATACCTGATAAGTTACCAAAGTTAATGAAAAAGGCAGCTAACAATCCACTCAAAACTATCCCACCTGATGTTCCTAAGATTGCCACTAAGCTTTTTTTGTTTACTCCGCCAACAATTAAAAAGGTAGAGATTATAGCTAATACAGATATAACAATACTTAATAAAACTGGATTTCTTCCTTGAATAGCTTGTGGGACTAAAACAATAATAGTTAAACCTATCGTTATAACTAAAGTTATTAATGACCTTAAACCTTTCATTCTTCCTATCACTAGAACTAGAAGTATAAAAATACCAGCTAAAAAGTATATCATTGGCATTCTGTAATGATCTTCAATATATGTGTCAATAACAATGCCATCTTCAGTGTGAACTAGCAAAATTACATTATCACCTGGGGAAACAGTCAAATCCATACCTAAATTGCCAGTTTTTGCATTTTCTACAGTATAAACCTCTCCTTGGAAAGGCCCACTCTCTATTACCCTAACTTCTATGATTTCTATTGTCTCAAAGTATATAGAACTAGACTCGCCAGAGTCTTCGACACTAAGAACCTCTGCTCTTACCTTTATTTCTTGAAAAGATTCTCCCTGAGCAAATACTGTTGATGCTAAAATGATAAGCAATAATAAAGACACAAATAAAATTAATTTACCTCTTCTACTCATTTTCAATACCCCTAGTTTGTAAATGTCTCATACTTCCATACAATCTTTCTAACTTTTCATATTCTTCCTTATTATAAAACTCTAGATTATTAGCTATAAACTCCTTAGCAATTTCTAGAGTATAGCTTGCAGCTAAGGCTATATCAATCTCGTGACTTGCACCAGTTGCACATCCTGCAACAGGAGTACTTGCCGTTATAGCTAAGCCTACTACCGGTACCTCAGTAGCAGTTGCTGGCTGCAAAATGCTATTTATATGATATAAGTTATTACTATAAGGTGTTATATCTTGCATGCTAAGCGGAAGAACCACGCAGTTTATGCCACAGACCTGCTCATACAAATTTACTAAGTCATCACTTACTGGCAAAATGTAACCTGCCTTAACCGTAGGTGTAATAGCTATTCCTTTGTGATTAACTATTCTATTACCTTTTGTAGTATCGATAGATATTATCGCATCCATATCTTCAGAGACCTCATAGCGATTCATTATCTCCATATCCACTGGTGAATTCATAAAAGGAACAGGATTATGAGGCTTGACTGGTGCATGTGGGCAAATATGCGTTCTTACACAGACATTTCCTGTTAGTGTGTCTCCTTTTTTCTTCATTCTTACTAATTTAAGCGCACATGCTAAAGCAGCCAAAGCCCCATCTCCATCAGACACAAAACCAGTCCTAGATGGCCTGGCACCAATTCCACCAAGTCTGCCAATTATCCCTAGGGTTTTTACCTGCTTAACATCTTCAATTTCATTTTTTCCTAGTATGTTTATGGAGATGAAATCTGTAAAACCCTTATCTCCCTCAACTCTAAAGGTTTCTACATTTTCAGCTCCTTCCCTTATGAAAAATTCTTTAATTTGCTTTCCAGATATATTAGCTGAATCTAACAATGGTAGTAAGTCCAGCACTTCGTTTAATAACATGGTACTTCCCCCTTAATGTACAGTAATACTAGATTCTATTCTATCATAGATAGCAGGACCTATGCCTGATACTTTTAAAATATCTTCCTTAGCCCTAAATACTCCATTTGCGTCTCTATATTTAATTATTTCTTTTGCTTTTGCTTCACCAATACCATCTAAAATCATCAATTCATTAATTGTAGCTCTGTTTATATTAATTAGATTGCTTTTAGAATCATAAATATCATACTCTTCATCAACTGAAGGTATATAAATTACTTCCCCATCATGTAGAAGTCTAACTTGGTTTACAACAGCTCTCTTAGCACTTTCAGTAAATCCACCTGCTTTATTTAATAAATCTAAGACTCTTACATCTCCGCTAAAACTATAAACCCCTGGCTTAGCAACTTCACCTTCAACTTGTACATATATTAAGCTTGGTTTTTCATTATCATTTTCCATACCTACCATGTTTTCCTCTAGTTCTAAAACTATCGTTTTTAAATTGTTAACCAAGACTTGATAGCTTCTGACTTCACTAAATAAGTATATGTTTAGGGTAATACTAATTAAGATAACTAGCCAAACTACTTTTTCATTTAAGTATATGTCTTTATATATTCTCATTATCCACCACCTAGGTAAATATTTTAGCATAAGTGTTTTTTACTGACTACTCGATTTAACCTACAGCTTATGATTTGACTAATTTTTTACAAAGCTAAAAAATCAATATATGGTAATCAATAACTGTCTATACTTACTCACAAAAAAATAGCCCTAACATTACGTTAGGACTATGCTAATAAATCTATCCAATATATCCAGCTTCTTTTAGAGCTTCTTCAGCTTTATCTCTATCTTCTGGTGCTACTAAAACTACAGGTCCTGTACATCCCATACCTGTTTCTGCATAAATTCCAGCTTTCCATACTACTTTTGCCGCGTCATCAAGATCAAGTATTTCAATTCCAGGGATCTCTTCAGTAACTGACTTCTTAGGAGGAACTGCTACTTCTTCCTCTTCTACAGCCGCTTTCTTGACCTCTACAACTGAATCAAGTCCTGCCTTTTTGGCAGCTTGGAATTCTGACTTTGCAACCTCACATAAGTTACCTTTAGCTACTTCTGCAGCATAGCTAATTGCTCCTGCCGCTACTGGAGCACCTGAAGCTCTTGATAAAATCATAATTATTCTCTCATAATCTGATCCTACACCAGGACCATATCCATAACCACTAGCTTCATAACTTCCACCGGTTGTATATGATGAAAACATTTTCATCATTACATTTCCTGTTAAAGAATCCATTACCATAATATCAGGCGTAGCTGCTAATAAGTCATTCCCTCGCATAACAGCTCCTCCATCAGATCTCATAGACTCTGTGAAGCTAAACTCATAGCCAGCGTCTTTCAATTTAATTAAAGCTCTTTCTACAGCTCTAGCTCCCTCTACATTAAGTATTCCAACTTTTGGATCCTTAATACCACAAGCTTTAGCTGTTGCAATACCACTCATAGCATTTCTTACCATAGCTTCGACTCTATCTGTTGCTGAGGTACCTGTTGTATTTGCAATAATAAGATCTTTGCCATTAGCTGGAGCTACAACTTTGCCTACCGTTGACACTCCTATTGGGAAACTATAATGCATAGTAACACATGCAGCTATTTCCTTTCTATCAAGTAGCTCTTCCATCATCTTATGTTGCTCTTCTTCAGTGTTTGCTTCATATGTCTTTAGCTCAGTCTCCAATTTAGGACCAATACATACTACTTCTACATCTGGATTTTGTCTTTGTGCTAACTCAGCACCTCTGAGTAATTCCTTTTCTCCATGCTCTGAGCCCAAAAGAGTTATTCCGACTTTAATCTTTTCACCAAAACTACCTGTTTCTATTGCATCTGCAACTTCAAACAATACATCTTTGAGAAGCTCTTTGACTGCTTTATTAGACATTCAAAAACACCCCTGTCTTATTCTTTATCTTCAACTAAGCTCTCACCTAGTTTGCGCATAGCTTCTGCTATTAAAGA
>PWPR01000129.1 GCA_003557085.1 Clostridia bacterium
CATAAAAGATAGTACTAATACTCCTTTTACATTAAAAAAAGCAGGTAGGTTTGAGTTAGATCCGGGAAAGTCTCTTAGAATAGGAAACGCTACAACTAATACTAGTAAACTCTTTAGTCTTGGGGATAAAACTACTGATATTTTAAGACAACCATCACAGTACAATATGAACCCTGTAGATTTTGTACAGGAAGTATTGGGAATGTTTGGAATTAATCTTACAAATGAATTTTTAGATATTCCATCTAATTATAAATTAGCTAAGGCAGCTCTTGAGTATATCCAAGAGGAACTTACTAGGAATCACAAAGAAGGAACTACTATATATGCTGATACTATCTTTGATAGAGGAGTAATGAAAGTTAATAAGGAGCTTACAGAACTTTCTAAGGCTCTGGCATCCCAAGATGAAAATATCAAAGATAATCAGATTTTTACTGAAAAAGGTACAGAATACGCTATTCAGGAGAAAACAGGGCTTAATAAGATATTTGATAGTCTAGCTACTAATGAAATTCCTGAAACACTTAGACCTTTTACCATAGATAAGGATGGTAATTATTCTGGTAATATCGCTACTGCGTATTCTCAGTGGATAAAGAGTGCAGAAACTGGTAATGCTCCTATCATTAAAACTTTAAAAAATGCAGGGAAAGAACGTGGAGATAAGATAGATATTGATAAGCTTAAGCCTGGGGATCTTCTGTCTTTTGAAATAAATAACATTTTGGAAGGTAAAATAAGCTTTCCAAGATCTGAGGGTAGATCTATGGAATATGTAGCTGATCTTGGTAAAAATTTAATTCAAAAGATTAGCAGAGAAAATCAGATAGAACAATATAGAAACTACCTGGAAGGTGAAGTTTTTATGGCATTAGCTTATATAAATACTCCTGATGCAAGAAGGTTTGCTACAGAAAGTGGAGGACAAGTACACAGGTTAAGCTTTTTCAGAGATATTGTTCCTGCTATAAGTAAAAAACTAGACAATGCTTGGAAAAATAGTAATGATACTCTAGCTAATTTAACCCCCGACCAGTGGAGAGAAACAGCTCAGGCTCTTATAGCTCAACGTAGTAGCTATGTTAATGATTCTTTAGATAGTTATATTTCCGAAGCTACTAATAGGATGGGGAGAAGAATGATTGATTTGGGACTCGTATATGAATATAATACAAATGATAGAAATTTATATGGTATTTTAGGATTATCTATACACAATGTTCTTCCTATAGTGGATAGATTCATAGATGTATCAGAAAGTGAAGTCTCATTTATTGATGGTAGTCAGCTCACAGCTTTGGCAGAGCTTATATCCTATTACTACACTACTGGAGGAATTGAATTTAGTAAGCTAGTTACTGGAGACTTGGCAACTTTTATTAAAGGGGACATAAGTAGCTATCATAAAAGAACTACTACATTTACATCTACTATCAGTGGTAGTAATAATACCATCTCAGCCATAACAAATATGAATAGAAATCATCCAAGATTGGATGGAACTGAGCATGGATTTAATAGAAGATTTGTTACTGTATCTGACGTTAATGTAGGGTCAGAACTTTATCCCCTTCTTAAAGAAATATTTAAAGATCCTGTTGACGCCAAAGACTATGAATCTGGAGCAAATGAGGCTGATGGGCAGACTTGGGCTCCCTTAGATGGGTATAAATCTGCAGCATTGAGAACTAGTATTTGGAATGATGCTTATGAAAGATCTTGGCAATACGAAGCTCAAATGGGTTTTAAAATGTTGAGAGATATGGAAGCGCAATCTGGAGTTCCTGTTGAAGAAGCTTTATATACTCCTGAAAGATTTAAAAAAGTGTTTGGAGAGCATATTCCAAAAACTGATCCTAATGGAAATCCTACATCTATAGATGCTATTTTAAAAAGCTCTCAAAGTTTCTTCAATGGAGAGATTATAGATATAAAAGATGTAGCAGCTAATCCATTACCAGTACTTAAACTCCAGGGAACAGGACAGATTATTACCTCGGGGCTTGAGATGTTTAATAAAAGAAATATAAGTAAAACTGCTGTTGCCCCACTACTTCCAAGTGTTATAAAGGGAACTAGTTTGGAAAGGTTATTCCAAAAAGCTACTAATATGGGAATTGACATGATCCCTATGGAATCAGCAGAAAAAGGAGAGAGGTTGGGAGATGTTAATGGACAAGTTCCATCGCTATATAAACCTACTGAAAATGGGTGGGAAATTAATGATTTAGATGTACTTGTGAATAATGGAGATATTTTAGTTACAGAAGTATCTTGGAATGATATAGGTAATCAGCTTGCTATAGATCCATCAGGAAAAACTAAAGTAACTACAAGTTCTCAAAAAAGATCTTTGCATTTTGTAGACATGCTTGAGAATGGTAAATTAAGAGATGAATTTAAATCCCTTGAGCCCTTATTTAAGGATTATAATGATTTTCAAAATGAACTAGTTAACAGAAGTCTTGACAGGTTTTTAGATAGAATGGGTATTACATCTGAAGCGAGTGGGCTAACTTTAGAAAATTTAGAAAAATTTTATAATCTTGTTAAGGAAGAATTAGAATCAAGACTTATTCCAGATAATTTAGTTACTGGCGTAGAAACTATACTAGCTACAGCTAAGCAATTTACTCCCTTATTTGATACTTTACCAAACAAGAGACAGTTGATAAATCTTGTGCAGGGCTTATTTAGAAGTAATGCAATTCAGATTAAAAGAACTGGGGACATGCTTACTCAGCTCACTGTTACAGGTTTTGAACAGTATCAAAGAAAAGAAGGAGTAGCTAATGAAATATTAAAAACTTATATTCCTCTGGATAAAAACAACAATCCTACTCTGAAATGGGCTGATGCTGTTGGAATAGCTCCTGCGGAAGCGTTGGTAAGTCTGCCCCCACAACTTATACCTTTTGTAGAGAAGAATTTTTCAGGTAGGGATTTTTCTGAGAAGCTGGAAAAGTTTAATAATGCTTATATGAGTAAATCTTTGAAAAATCAAGAAGTATTTGATAAGATTTTCACATTCACAGCTAATAGGATACCAGGACAGAATTTAAATTCAATAGAAGTACTTAGAGTTAAAAGATTTTTAAGTCCATCTGTAGGTAGTATAGTTGTTATGCCTAGTGAGATTGTTGTTAAATCTGGATCTGATTTTGATATTGATAAGCTTACAAGTTATTTCAATAATATAAGGTATGATAAAGATGGTAATCCTGTTTATATGGATTACTTAGATAAAAATAATTCTACTGTACAGGAAAGAGCTGCAGCCATTTTTAGAGATTCTGAGAGATTGGCAGCTATTATGGATGTAACAGTTCATCCTGAGTATTCTAAGAAAGTAGAAGAGATTAGGGACAGACTTGAGCAAGCATACGAGCTTAACGAAGCTATTGAGATGTATAATCCTGAGATAATAGAACTCAGAGCTCAGCAAAATAATTCAGAAGAATTACTGAATACTAAAGAATCTAAAATGTCTCCTTTGGTTCAGAGGAGAGATGCTGCAAAAGAAGTTGTTGATGATCTCAAACAAAAGCTTAAGTCCCTAACAAAAGAAAAGAAAGATACTAAAGCTTTAGCAAAAAAATTATCTAGTGCGCAAGATAGCTTATCTAATATTAATAGAGAAATACAAATTCTTTCTAGTGAGATTAGAGAAGTTAAACAGACTATAGCTTTTACTATAATCAATCAGAGAGATATTCTCCATGAGATATATAACAAAGAAGGAAACAGTAGTTTGGCTGTATTTGAAAGCCTTAAAGAAGCTGAAGCTGCAACTATTAAAGAGATATCTAAAGTTATAGAATCTTTACCTATAATAGACCAAAACACCTCTAAAGCATTAGAGAACAGGCTTACTAATATTACAAAAGAAGTAATGCTGCATAAAGGTAATTACTCTGCTCTAATGAAGCCAAATGGCTCAAGAGTATTTAAGGAGCAGGCTAATAAATTTGCGGAAAGAAGTGAGGGACTATCTAATATAGCAGAACTTTTAGAACTCTCTTACAATATGGATATTGCACAAAATCAGTGGATGTCCTTAGCACTTGTAGGCATATTAGCGGTAAATACCACATCTCATGCTAAAATGCAAGCTTTCCCTGTAGAGTTCAATGATGGAATATTTGGTAATTTATTTTTAGACCAAGGCACAGACGGGATATCTCATTTAGGATACTTGACTGATTCCGATGGATTGATTATTTCAGAGACAAATGCCTCTGGTATTAGTGCTGCTGTGGATGCAGGAAAAGAAACATACCCTGCAATATTTAGACTTAATTATACTACCGAAACTGCATCTACGTATCAACTATTGAATAGAGTAGGTACTGGAAAATCTAAGCCTATTGGATTTGAATTTCTTACTGAATTCTTTACCCAGCCTATTATTAGTGAATACATTAATGATAGAAGAATTATGGAATCAGTTTTCATGCAGAATTCAGCTATGTATGATAGCAAGAAAGAAACTGTAGGTAGACTTTTGGAGATGGATGGAGATACCCTAAGTAAAACTAAATTTTTATATGAATATGTTTCTGATTTATTTTCTGCCAATAACAACATAGATATTGAAAAAGCTAAATCAGAATTACAAAATGCAGTAAATGAGTTTCTCAGAGCAGGTAGGTTAGGTAGGGGGGACCTACAATCTAATCCTCAAAGAGTTCTTGAAGCATTTCTATACTATCAGGAGTTAGCCAAAGCTCTTAATATGGTTCAGGAGGTAATAAGACCTGATACTAATTTGCCTAAAG
>PWPR01000015.1 GCA_003557085.1 Clostridia bacterium
GACGCCCCCACCTAGGCTTATAAACCCATGCTTTACTCCACTTTTCATAAGTCTCTCAACTGTTAAATCTGCAGCATAACCTTTAGCTATTCCACCAAGATCTATACCTGATCCTTCTTTTGTAATAACTACACTCTTTTTTTCAGGATTGTAATCAAGATAATCTACATTACTAAGCTCTATGGCATGTTTAATTTGCTCACTTGTAGGAATAGGGGCATCCGGATTCATAATATCCCATAGTTCTATAAGAGGATAAATTGTAATTCTAAATAAATTATTTGTTTTCTCATGATATTTAATAGAAAATTCTAACACTTTAGCCAAATCATCAGAAACGGTATACTCTTCATTTTTACCTGCTTGCTGATTGATGCGATAAACTTCACTATTTGAATCTGTTCTGCTCATCATGTTTTCAGTTGAAATTACTGTCTCTTCTACAATACTTCTTACATCGATATCTTCTTCTGCAAAAGCCTGATAACTTATTATTGTGTTCATTGAGACAAAAGATTTATTTATATGTACTAAATTGGCCTCATCTTGTTGACATGCCACTAAAATCAGTAATGACATTAAAAATACAACTAAAACCTTTTTCATCACACTCATCCTCATTCATTTTTTTGGGCGCGGTTTCCCGCGCCCAAAGTTTATGCTTTTAATATAGTATTCATTGGACATTTCTTTTCACATAAACCACAGTTTATGCATTTATCATAATTAATAACGGCTAAATTATCAACTACTATTATAGCATCAGTAGGACAATTTTTCTCGCATATCCCACACGCTATACATCCAACAGAGCAAACAGATCTAACTATTGGCCCTTTGGCATAAGAGTTACATAATACATGAACAAACTCTCTAACAGGATCCATATATATTATATCTCTTGGGCAAGCTGTAACGCATTTTTTACAACTTACACATTTATCTTCATTAACAACAGCAATTCCTTTATCATTAACATGAATTGCATCAAACTCACATACTTTTACACAATCACCAAGACCTAAACATCCATAAGAGCATCCTTTAAATCCATTTGCAACAATATCTGCAGCTGAACAAGTTTCAATTCCTTGGTATTCAAATCTCTTTGGTGCACTAGAATTATCTCCATTACATCTTACTGTAGCAGTAATTCTGTTTTCTTGGAAACTAGCTTCTCTTCCCATAATAGCACCAATTTCAGCAGCTAACTTTGGCCCACCCACAGGACAGTCATTAATATCTGCTTCTCCTTTTGCAACTGCAGCTGCATAAGCACTACATCCAGGGTATCCACAAGCGCCACAATTTGCTCCAGGCAATATTTCCATTATTTCTTCTTCTTTTGGGTCTACTTGTACTTCAAAAGCTTTCGACGCTACAGCCAAAAGCACACCAAAAAGTATTCCTAGTGAGCCTAAACTAATTATAGCTTCTAACATATTCTCACCTCACCTTTAAAAGAATCCTTGAAAACCAGTGAATGCCAAAGCAATTATGCCTGCTGAAATTAATACAATAGGCAATCCGTCAAAAGCTTTTGGCAGCTCATACTCTTCAAGACTCTCTCTAATTCCGGCTAATAAAACAAGTGCTAATGTGAAACCAATTGCTGCTCCAATTCCACTAAAAACAGACTCTACTAGACCATATTCTGACCTAACATTTAGTAATGCTACACCTAAAACAGCACAATTTGTTGTTATTAGTGGTAAAAATACCCCTAATGCCTTATATAATGTTGGGCTACTTTTCTTAATGAACATTTCTACTAATTGTACTAATGTTGCTACTACCAATATAAACATTATAGTTTGTAAGTACTCTAAACTGAAAGCTTCTAAGATATATACCTGAATAGCCCAAGTTACAGCTGAGGCCATTGCCATTACAAAAGTAACAGCAGCACCCATACCCAAAGAGGTTTCAACTTTGTTTGAAACACCTAAAAAAGGACAAATACCTAATAACTGTTTGAAAACAAAGTTATTGATGATTGCAGCGCTAGCCACGATTACTAATATATTTGTTATCATGCTCTGCTACCTCCTTTTTTAGTTATCTCCACCCATTTTATGAATGCCAACATTAACCCTAGGGCAATAAATGCACCGCTTGATTGTGTCATTACTCTAAGTGGTATGAAATTTGGTAAAATAGTAAATTCAAAAATAGTACCATTACCTAAAATTTCTCTAAAAGCTGCTAAACTTGTTATTGCTAAAGTAAAGCCTAGACCCATACCTAATGCATCGCCTACTGCTCTTCCAAGACTATTTTTTGAAGCCATTGCTTCAGCTCTTTGGAGTATTAAACAATTCACTACTATTAATGGAATAAAAACACCCAGTGCATCATGTAGTCCTGGAAAAAATGCATTCATAAGCATATCTACCAAGGTTACAAAAGTTGCAATAATTACTATGAATGATGGTATCCTTACTTCATTAGGAATAACTTTTCTCAGTAATGAAATTACAATGTTTGAGCCAAGTAATACAAAAGTAGTTGCTAATCCCATTCCAATACCATTTATTGCTGTTGTAGTAATACCAAGGGCTGGACACATTCCCAACAACATTACAAATACTGGATTTTCAGTAATGATTCCATTCTTAATGTCTTTTAAGAAGTTCTCCATTATTGTCCTGCTCCTTTCTGTATACAACTTTTAAATGTATCAGCACTAGCTATAACAGCATCATTAGCAGCTGTAGAAGTTACAGTTGCACCTGATAAAACATCAATGTCATCTCCAGGATTAAAAACGCTCTCATTTAAGCTCTTACCAATATATTGATCAGTAAACCAATCTTCTTCTAATATTCTATCACCATAACTTGGTGTATCATTCTGACTTAGAATGACAACATTTTTAATTATACCTGTAAGGTCTGCAAAAAGTAATACTTCAATATCACTTTGTAATCCTCTCTTAGAGCTAAATATAGCATATGTGCGAACTTCATTATCTAAAATAGCAGCATACAAAGCACCACTACCAGCAGGACAGTTCTCAAAAGTATACTCCTCGCTAAAATACTCTCTTAATATGGCTATCTTATCTGGATCATCTTCTTCGCTAGGTTTTGCTGCTGCACTGCCTTCGATAAAAAGTTCTATCCATTTGCTAGCAGCGTTTCTAATAGATTCAGCCGCACCCATTGAAGTGATTGTAGCACCCACTATTTTATCGATTGTATCATCAATCTCAAAACGATCATCAGTAAGACTCATGCCTTTAAATTGGTCTAAAAATTCTGGCTCTGTTTCTACTCTATCACCATATCCTGGGGTATCTACAATACTTACAACTGCTATTTCTTCTATAACACCATCTTCATCAACTATAGTCAACAACTGCACTGGACCATTTAGGCCTCTGCCTTCGGAAACTAGTGCATATGAAACAACATTACCTTCTTTCATAATAGTATAATAAAGATGTTGACCACCTTCTATCTCATATCCAAACTCATCTGCATCAGGCCTTACTTCATTAAGAATAGCAAATATTTCTTCTCTTTCTCTCTCAAGAAGTTCATCTTCCATACCTTCCATAAAGTTGAGCATGAAGTACTCTGCACCTCTTTGAACTGCCCTATTTGCAGCGTCTGAAGTTACAGTTGCACCTGCTAAAGCTGTGATATCTGTACCCATTGTAAAGCTTGATTCTATTAAATTCTTAGAAATATACTGTTCTAAGAATTCTGGCTCAGTTTCGATTCTATCTCCATACCCTGGCGTTTCAGAGTGATTTAGAACTGATACTGCCTCGATATTCCCATCCATATCTGCAACTAGTATCAATCTCACTGGACCACCGAAACCACTTGATTCAATAGGGATTGCTACATAAGCGACTCTTCCACCTTTAATTATTTCATAGTAAATTATTCTATCATTATCATCAGTAACAATCTCAAAATCGTCTGCATCAGGAACTAAGTCTCTTAACATCCCAACCGCAGCTTCTTTTTCTCTTTCATCAATAATTGGTCCAGCAATTTCATTGAATACATAAGATAAAGACAAAGCTGATACTACACATATAATTGTTAATACACCTACTAGTCTTATAGCTTTTGGCATTATTTAGCACCTCCAAACAATCGAGGTTTTATGTATCTGTCTATTAATGGAGTCGTCGAGTTCATTAACAAAATGGCAAACATAACACCTTCATTTAGTGCTCCAAACTGTCTTATCAAAGCAGTAATTAAACCACAACCTATACCAAAGATAACTTGTCCTCTGCGTGATATTGGAGAAGTAGTCATATCAGTTGCCATGAAGATTGCTCCATACATTAATCCACCTGCAATTAGTGAGTAAATTGGATCTACACCAAAAATAAATGATAAAATGGCTACTGTACCTAAGTAACTTAAAGGAATATGTAGTGTAATATGCTTTCTAAATAATAAATAAACTGCACCGATTAGAATTGCTAAAGCAGAAGTTTCTCCAATTGCTCCGCCAATCATTCCAAGAAACATTGGCATATACTCTGAAGTCATTGTTGCTAAAGGAGTAGCACCTACTACAGCATCTAAAGGATGTAGCCATTGTGTCATTTGCACTGGGAATGAAGCCACCAGTACAGCTCTTCCAACAAGTGCTGGATTAAAAGTATTCTGACCAATTCCTCCAAAAGCATATTTACCTAGAAAAATCGCTACAAAAGAACCTAAAGCCATCATCCATAATGGTAATAAAGGTGAAACTATATGTGCTAAGATTAAACCAGTAACAGCTGCACTTCCATCACCATAAATTTTCTTAAAAACTACACCTAAACCGTTTCTTCTATTAAGCAGAAATGATTCGGTCAACATTGCTACTAGCATACTTGTTAGCATCAAAACTAAAGCTCTCATTCCAAAATATGCAATTGCAGCAAAACTGACTGGTGCTAAGGCAATTATCACATCTGTCATAACGCCTCTTGTTGTTTGTCTTGTCCTAAAGTGAGGACTATGCGTAACTAAGAATTCCATATATATCCCCCTCCTAATCGTTCAGTAGCGCTCTTGCAGCATTCTTAGCGCTTACAATCGATTGGACCAAGTGACGATGTGCAGGGCATATATATGCACAACTACTACACTCAATACAATCCATAACATCATATTCAATAGCTTTTTCTATTTCATTTAAGCGCCCGAGCTGATCAAGTTTGCTTGGAACTAAGTTTATGGGACAAACATCTAAACACCTACTGCATCTAATGCATGCAGACTCTGGGGTAGTGTCGACCTCATTATCTGTTAGTGCAATAATACCTGAGGATCTTTTATCTATGGGAAAATCTAGTTTATACTGTGCATATCCTGTCATAGGTGCACCACTTATAATTTTAACTACATTTTCTTTAATTCCATCACAGTACTCAATTATATCACCTACACTTGTGCCATATCTAACCATAAGGTTCTTAGGAGTATGTATTCCTTGTCCACTTACGGTGATTACTCTTTCTACACTTGGTAACCCAGTTCTTACTGCCTCAGCGACACTATAAGCAGTATGAATATTATTGACAATAACACCAACATGCATTGGGAGTTTTCCAGAGGGAACCTCTCTTTTAAGAACAGCATCTATCAGCTGCTTTTCTCCACCTTGTGGGTACTTAGTCTTTAATATGGCAACTTCAATGTCATCATAATCTTTTGTTAGTTTCTCCATATTTTTAATAGCATCTGGCTTATTATTCTCAATTGCTATGATACCTTTTTTTACATTAACTGCTTTCATCATAGCTCTTAATCCATAGATTACTTTTTCTCCCTCTTCAACTATAAGTCTATGATCACATGTTAAATATGGTTCACATTCAGCACCATTTAATAAAATTGTATCTACTTTCACATCATTAGGAAGCGTGTACTTAACATGAGTTGGAAAACCTGCACCGCCCATTCCCACTATTCCTGCTTCTCTAATAATCTCTACAATTTCCTTTGCTTCTATTTCTTCTAACTGTCTATTTAGTGGATCATTTATCCACTCATCCAATCCATCACTTTCAATCTCTACACATGTCACCAACTTTCCACTAGCAACTTCAACATCAGATATTTTCTTAATAACACCTGAAATGCTAGAAAAAATTGGTGATGAAACGAATCCACCCATCTCAGCAATCATTTGCCCCACTTTAACTTCTTCCCGCACCTTAACTAAAGGTTTGCATGGCGCACCAATATGCTGGACTAAGGGTATCAAAACAGACTTTGGCAAAGGCAATTTTTCTATGCTTTTGTCCTTTGAAAGTTCTTTGTGCTCTGGAGGATGTATACCTCCTTTAAAAGTTACAGCCACCCTTATTCCCCCTAAAATTAATTTATTAAATCAAAATAAAAAACTAAATTATATTATCTAAGAAGCTCCTTCTATGTATCTTACAAGGTCCATATTTTCTAATTAGTTCAATATGTTCCTTGGTTCCATATCCTTTGTGCTTAGAAAATTTATATAATGGATATTTTTTATCATACTCTTCCATGATTTTGTCTCTATACACCTTAGCTATAATTGAAGCTGCAGCGATCACCCTAACTCTTTCATCACCTTTTTGGTATAGAGATTGCTCTAGCTGTATATTTGGAATCTTAATATTTCCATCTACTAAAACTATATCTACTTTTGTTTCTAACCTATTGATGCTTTCACTCATAGCACTTAGTGTAGCAGATAAGATATTATCTGTATCAATTTGACTTGAATCCCTAATAGAGATAGAAACTTCACTAGCATTTTTTATTATATACTCATATATTTCGTTTCTTGCCTTAGCAGAGAGTTTTTTTGAGTCATTATAATACTCATTGATATTAAAACTATCTAAAACTACTGCAGCGACTACAACTGGTCCAGCTAAAGGACCTCTTCCAGCCTCATCAACTCCAGCTATATTGGTAAAGCCTTTAGCAAGTAATTTTTTTTCAATCTCATACATTTTAATATTGTGCTCTTGTGTCTCTCTTATTTTTTTTAATCTTCCCTTTTCCCTATTTAAAAGTTTTTGAACTCCTAATCTAGAGTCATTCTCTAAGCAAGACAATAATAATAAAAAATCATTCTTATCTCTATTCTTGCTTATAATTTTATCTAATTCTGATATGGTAAATTCGCTTGTATTAGTAATCACTTGGAAACTCCAATGTAACTTTACCATATTCACCGCTAATAAAGTCATTATATATTACTGATTTAGCTCTTACTAAGTCTAGTTTATTGCCTTGCATTAGAAATCCTCTTGTTTTAGCTAAATCTTCAACATAGCTAATCCAGTCTTTATCTGGAGCTATTAAGCCAATGATATACTCCAAAATATCATCAAGTGGAAAGTTATTCTCTTTAATTGCCCCAGTAGCTGCTAATTTAACAGCGACATCATTATCTTCAAACTTAGGCCAAAGCACCCCTGGTGTATCTACTATTTGTATTTTATTAGCAACTGAAATCATTTGCTTTCCTCTTGTTAAACCAGGCTTGGCTCCTACATTTGCTGATTTTCTTCCAGAAATATAATTAATAAATGATGATTTACCTACATTTGGAATACCAACAATTAGAATACGTGGTACTCTTAATGCTTTGCCAGTAATTTTACTTTTTCTAACATATTGAGATGCAAAACTTGCAATTTTATTTAGTATTTTGTATCTTTGCTTATTATTTTTAGTGCTTGCTAACAAAGCCTTAAAACCATTTTTTTCATACCATGTTAACCAATCTATTGAAGCTTTATCATCAGCTAAATCAGCCTTGTTTAATACAATTATAATTGGTTTATTCTTAATTATGTCTAATAAAACAGGATTCTTACTTGATTCTGGGATGCGTGCATCTCTAAGCTCAACAACCAAGTCAACTTCTTTTATCAAATCATGTATTCTATTTTTTGCTTTGTTCATGTGACCTGGATACCAATGTATATTAATCATTATCACCTGATTCTTTTTAATTTCGAAGCTATTTGTTTGCCTTTTTATATAATATTAAACAAATCATTATTTTTCAAATGTTTTATGAATAAAAATGAAAATATCTAATTAATTATAAAATTAAGCGTATATTGTATACATTTAATATTCATTTAAGTTTGATTATCTTTAAAAAAAAAGCATATCGGAATGGTCATAACATCCAATATGCTTCTATCTTAATTTCTCTTCTCTCTAACTCTAGCTGACTTACCTTTTCTTTGACGTAGGTAATTAAGCTTAGCCCTACGTACTCTTCCTCTTCGAACAACTTCTATTTGCTCTATTTTTGGGGAATGTACTGGGAAAACACGCTCTGTTCCAACACCATAAGAAACTCTACGTACAGTAAAAGTTTCTTTAGCACTTCCACCCTTTTTCTTAATAACTGTTCCTTCAAAAATTTGAATCCGCTCACGTGAACCCTCAACTACTCTAACATGAACTCTTACAGTATCTCCAGGTTTAAAATCTGGAACGTCTTTTCTAATCTGCTCATTTTCAATAGCTCTTATTAAATCCATTATGTCACCTCTTTTCTAAACTTTCGGATTATTTTTTAACAAGTCTGGTCTTACTTGTTTAGTCTTTTTTATTGATTGTTCTTTTCTCCAATCAGCAATTCTTTGATGGTTTCCAGAGAGTAGTACTTCTGGAACTTCTAGCCCTTTATATTCTCTTGGTCTAGTATATTGAGGATATTCTAAGAGTCCCTTAGAGAAAGACTCTTCCTCTAAACTCTCCTGATTTCCTAAAACACCAGGTATGTATCTTGAAATAGCATCTATTAATACTAATGCTGGCAACTCACCACCAGTCAAGACATAGTCTCCAATAGATATTTCTTCATCAATTAGCTTATCTCTAACTCTTTGATCTACTCCTTCATAGTGGCCACTGAGTATTACTAAATGCTTCTTTTTTGACAATTCAATGACTTTATCTTGTTTAAGTAAATTTCCTTGTGGTGTTGCCAATATAGAATAATAATCACCACTTAAAGATTCAAAAGAATTAAAGATAGGTTCTGGCTTCATAACCATACCTGGACCCCCACCATAAGGAGAGTCGTCTGTTACTTTATGCTTATCTCTTGTAAAGTCTCTAATATTTACAACTTCCACATCTATTAAATTATTTTCTCTAGCTTTTCCTAAAATACTATAATTTAAGCTTGATTCTACAAAGTCAGGAAAAATAGTTAAAATAGTGATTTTCATAGCTATATCTCCATAATTCCATCTGGTAAATTTACAATTACTTTCTCATCATCAATATTGACTTCGATGATACACTCTTTAACAGCTGGCAACATATAGCTTTTGTTATTAAAACTAATTACATATATGTCATTAGCACTGTATTGTAAAACATCTTCAATTTCACCATGATAAGTATCTAGTATATCAAAGACTTTACAACCAACTAAGTCTCCTATGTAGAAACTTCCTTTTGGAAGTTGTGGCATATCAGATCTTTTAACAAACAATCTTTTGTGAGTTAAATGCTCAACATCAGAAATATTATCTAACTCATCAATTTTCAGTAAGAAGTTATTCTTCTTATGAGGTTTAATAGTCTCTATTACGATATCCCAACTTTCGTTATCGTCTTCAACAACAAAGCTGTTAAAACTTAGTAAAAGCTCAGCAGGATCAATGAAAGGAATTACTCTAATAAAACCCTTAAGTCCATGAGGTGCACCAAATTTTGCTACTGGTATTAACTCTTTACTCATCAACTTTCCTACTCTCGTATTTCAACTATAATTCCATCTTTGACAACTATTTCACTTTTTTGATTTTCAATGAATGAGTCTCCAACTTCATATTGCTTTAAACTCTCTTTTTGAGTCAGTACTACTTCCTGGCCTAGCTTCCAAGTATCTACTTGTTTTGCTTGATCTTCAATTTTCTTTATTTGAGATCCAACTTCATTCTCAGCCCTTTTTAAGCTTTCTATAGCTTGCATAGATATCTCTTGACCTTGCTTTTTTTGTGCTGAATAGAACTCTTTTTGGTACTCTATCTGATTCATCCTGCTATTAAGAGACTCAAGGCTTTCAGATATCCTTAGCTTTATAGAAGTTATTAACTGTTCTGTTACTATAGACTTAACAAGAACTGGAGTGATGATATTTATTGAGCCTTTACTTCTCAAGGACATCTATATCAATCCAAACATGCTGACCAGTTCTCATACCAGCAGCTTTAACAATTGATCGCATAGCTTTTGCTGTTCTACCTTGTTTACCGATAACCCTACCCATATCATGTTCAGGAACTCTAAGCTCTACTAAGAGACCTCTATCGTCTTCCTTTTCATTAATAGTGATATTTTCAGGATCCTCAACAAGCGCTTTTGCCATTACTTCTACAATAGCTTTCATGCTTTATGCCTCCTCATTATAGACTCCAGCTTTGTTAAATATTGACTTTACAGTTCTTGAAGGTTGTGCTCCTGTACCTAACCAGTACTTAGCTCTATCAACCTTTACACTAATTTCTGATGGTTCTCTAGTAGGATTATAATAACCAATCTCCTCAATGAACTTACCATCTCTTGGTGCTCTTGAATCAGCAATTACAATTCTATAAAATGGGGCTTTCTTTTGTCCCATTCTTTTTAATCTTATTTTAGTCGCCATTTCGTCACCTCCTCTCCATTAAAACGGAAATTTAAATTTGGATTTTTTTCCCTTTCCTCCAGTGTTAAACTGCTTTAACATCTTTCTGGTTTGGGAAAATTGTTTCAATAATCTATTAACCATTTGTACTGAAGTTCCACTTCCTTGAGCTATCCTCTTTTTCCTACTTGAGTTAAGTATTTCTGGATTCTCTCTTTCTTGGTGGGTCATTGATAAAACAATTGCTTCAATACTCTTTAGTTCATTTTCATCTACTTGCAAATTTTTAAGCTGCTTATTATTACCCATACCTGGTATCATACCAAGTAAATCCTCTAGTGGCCCCATATCTTTCATTTGCTCCAGCTGCAGAAGAAAGTCGTTAAAAGTAAACTTATCTTTCTTAATTCTCTCTTCTAGCTTTTGCATTTTGTCCTGATCAAAACTTGTTTGCGCTTTTTCAATTAAGGTGAGAACATCTCCCATACCTAAAATTCTTGAAGACATCCTATCAGGGTAGAAAGCTTCTAATGCATTCAACTTTTCTCCAGTTCCTATAAACTTAATAGGACTTCCTGTAACTGCTCTTATAGAGAGAGCAGCACCACCTCTGGTGTCTCCATCCATTTTAGTCATTACAATCCCAGTAACATCAATGTCTTTATTAAATGTTTGCGCAACATTTACAGCATCCTGACCTGTCATTGCATCTACTACTAGTAAAATCTCATCTGGGTCTAAGTGATTCTTTAGAGATTTCAATTCCTCCATTAAGGTAGAGTCTACATGCAATCTCCCAGCAGTATCTACAATTAGCACATCATTAGCTTGATTAATAGCGTAGTCTTTAGCTTCTTTAGCAATCTTGACTACATCTTTTTCTCCATCAATACTAAATACATCTATATCTATTTGCTCACCAAGAATTTTAAGTTGATCTATAGCAGCAGGCCTATATACATCACAAGCTACAAGTAGTGGATTTCTTCCATTCTTGCGCAAGTGTAACGCAATTTTTCCTGCATGAGTAGTCTTACCAGCACCCTGTAGTCCAGCTAATAAAATAGAATGTGGCTTTGCTTTTGTAAGTTCTAGCTTTACAGCTGATCCTCCAAGTAACTTTATTAACTCATCATTTACTATTTTGATTACTTGCTGTCCAGGAGTTATGCTTTTTAATACACTTTCGCCAACAGCTTCTTTCTCTACTGCCTTAATAAAATCTTTAACTACTTTAAAGTTGACATCAGCTTGAAGTAGAGCCATCCTTACTTCTCTTAAAGCATCTTTTACGTCTTTTTCACTTAACTTTCCTTTACCTCTGAGTTTCTTAAATGTATCTTGAAGTTTTTCTGACAAACCTTCAAATGCCATCTCTGCACCTCCCTACTCTATTATTATCTCAACTTCTTTTATAATTCTATTTCTTATATCTTGATTGTCTATTTTTTCCTCAACATATTTTATCAGCTTTTCAGATTTTTTTACTCTATTTAGGTGCTTTTCATACAATCTCAGTTTACTTTCATAATCTTCAAGCAAAAATTCTCCTCTTTTTAAAAGATCATGTATTGCTTGTCTACTAACTTCTAAGTTCTCTGCAATCTCTACTATAGATAGGTCTTCTTGATAATACATTTCTAATGCAAATTTTTGTTTATCTGTTAATAATTCCTTATAGAAATCAAGTAAGTAATTGACTCTTATTGTTTGTTCTATCATATAGACCCTCCAAGCACTCTATATATTTTAACACCAAAAGCAGAAATGTCAAGCAATATTACTTGACATCTTCAAATAAAGCTCTAATGAACTCATTTCTTTCAAAAGGTATTAGATCTTCTACCTTTTCACCAACACCAATATATTTAACTGGGACACCAAACTCTTTAGATATATTAAAAATAATACCACCTTTTGCTGTGCCATCCATCTTGGTAAGTATCATACCACTTAATTGTGTTGCTTCATTAAATGCCTCTGCTTGATACAAGCCATTTTGTCCAGTAGTGGCATCTAATACCAGTAAAGTCTCATGAGGGGCCCCTTCTATTTCTCTTCCTAGTACTCTGTTTATTTTTGCTAATTCATTCATTAGGTTTTTCTTATTATGTAGTCTACCAGCTGTGTCTACAATTAACACATCAACATTTCTAGCTCTAGCAGAATGTATAGCATCAAAAATCACTGCAGCCGGATCACTTCCTGTTTCATGCTTAACTATCAAGCTATTTGATCTTTGTGCCCAGACAGTTAATTGTTCTGCTGCTGCTGCACGAAATGTATCAGCTGCAACTAACATTGTTTTTTTTCCATCATCATTTAGCATCTTTGCTATTTTTCCTGCAGAAGTTGTCTTACCAACACCATTTACTCCAACTAGCAAAATGACATTAAGCTCGTTAGCAATATTAATCTTTTCCTCTCTCGGGATTGCGTTTGCTAAAATATCTTTCAGCTCATCATATAAAAGACTTACCTCTTCAATTTTCTTGTTAGCTGCATTATCTCTTAGTTGATCAAGAAACTCAAAAGCAAGCTCAGCACTAATATCTGCTGTTATTAGAGTCTCTTCTAAATCCTCATATAACTCTTCACTTATGTACTTATATTTAATAAAAGTATCAAATAATTTCTGAGACAGGCTATTCCTTGTTTTAGAAAGCCCTTCTTTCATTTTCTTTATTAAACTCATATTTATCCTTTCTTAATTATCCATCTCAACATTAATGACTTTAGACACGCCTTTTTCTTGCATAACAACACCATATAAATGATTAGCGTGTGCCATAGTATGTCTGGAGTGGGTGATTGTTAAAACCTGAGAACTCTTTGATATCTCTTGTAAATAATCTACCAATAATAAATTGTTGTTCTCATCTAAAGCTGCATCAACCTCATCAAATATACAAAAAGCAGATCTTCTTAATTTTGCAAATGCTAAAAGTAGTGCAATAGCTGTAAGTGCTTTTTCACCACCTGATAGTTGATTCATGTTAGTGACATTTTTTCCTGGAGGAGATACTCTTAATGATACTCCACTATCAAAAATGCTCTCTTCTAGTTCCCAGATTATATCTGCACTTCCACCTTGAAATAAATCCTGAAAAACTACTTTAAAGTTACTTCTTACTTTATCAATCGTTTCCCCCAGTTTAGTAATACAAATATTATCTACATCTTTTATTATCTTAGTGAGCTTCTTTTGAGTTTCTTCTAAATCTTCTTTTTGCTCAGATAGAAATTCTAGCCTTTCTTCTTTTCTAGCAAGATCCTCTATTGCACCATAATCAATATTACCTAGCTTCTTATGCTCTTTATCTAATTCGTTTAGTTTACTTTGCAATTTTTGCAAATCAACTTTTAAAACTTCTACTTTCTCTTCGTCTTTAATCTTAATATCATATTGATAAATCTGAGCATCTGTATACTTCAGATCCGTTTTCAACGTAACTAGTTCTAACTCTAACTCTTTTAATTTTGTTTTACTATGATCTATAGCATTAATTAAATCTCTTCTTTGGCAAAAAGAACTCTCAATACTAGAGTTTATATTAGCTATTTTTTTATCAAGTATGTTCTTTTCTTCATACAAACTATTAATTTTCATCTCGATATCACTTATGTTTGCTCTTATATCGTTCAGGTTGCTCTTTTTTTCAGATAATACCTGCTTATATCTTTCAACCTCGGCTAAGATAACTGCTTCTCTTTCTTTTGTTTTATCAATATTCTCTTCTAAAGTTTCTAGATTTGCTTCTATATTATCTAAAGAATTATTAAACAATAGTAAATCTGATTTGGCATTAGACAGCTTCTCTTTAATCGAGCTCAACTCCTCAATTGACTTTCTTTGTGTACATAAAGCTTCTTCTATTTCAATTAGACCAGACTCTTTGGATGATATAGATTCATCTATATCTAGAATCTGCGTGTTAATTCTCTCTTTATTGTGTAGCCTTTCTATATTACCTTGCTCTATTTCTTCAATATGATCCACTATATTAGTCAGCTTTACATTGTTGATTGAGATATGTTGTTTAATTGAATTAATCTCATTAAGGATGGATTGAAGTTTGGTTATAACTTCTTCTTTCTCTTTATCAATATTTTTTGCTCTAAGCTTTAAATCTGTTAACTTATTTTTATTAAATTCCAAGCTATCTTTTTGCTTATTAGTTAATAACTCTAGCTCTTCAATAATTGCTTCTCGCTCAATTAAATCCTGATTATTGTTGCCTTTGTTTTTTCCACCCGAGATTATTCCTGAGCTAAAGAATATCTCACCATCTAAAGTTACTATTAAGAAGTTTCTTTTATGATTTTTACTAAGCTTTAAGACACTTTGAGCATCCTCAAAAACCAATACATTCCCCAGCAAGTGAGTAATAGCACTTTCTATTTCTTGTTCGTAGGATATTAGAGCACTAGCTCTACCTATATACTTACTATTTTCTATTAATGCTTGTGGGATATTGCTTTGAAGAGTTCTTGCTGAATCAAGAGGTAGAAATGTTGCTTTACCAGCTCTATTGTTTTTTAGCTCTTCAATATAGTTTGCTGCATCTTTTGCTCTTTGGCAAACCAAGTATTGTGATTTGCTACCTAATACTTCCCCTATTGCTCTTTGATACTCCTCATCAATACGTATTAACTCTGCAATAGGTCCAATCAACCCACTATACTTCTGAGGGCTATTAGTCTTTTCAAGCATTAAATGCCTAACGCCATTGTAATAACCTGAATAAGCAGCACTTTGCTTATTGTAAAACTCTAACTTATTTTTATTTAGTCTATACTCTTGTAATAATTGATCACTTTTGCTCAATAATGGTTTGTAAACATCTTCTATCTCACGTAGTTGTTTTTCTAGCTCATTCTTTAAATCTTTCTGTTTTGCACTTTTACTGATAAGTTCTTCTAACTTAGACTCTTCTTGTGATAAATCTGCTAATAGATTGTTTTTTAACTCAACATCTTTGGCAATCTTAGTTTCTTCTTCTTCAATATTTTTAATAAGTCTTGCAAGCTCATTTTGCAATGAAATTTTTCTTTCATTTAAAGAAGCTATTTCTATTTTTGAACTTTGATATTGTGATTCTAGTTTTTCGTAGAGCTCTTGGTCTACTTTTTGAAAATAAGTTTTCATTAGCTTATTGTAATTGTCTATTTCCTCATAGGCTCTATCAATCTTAAAACTTAAATCATTTCTTTTCTCTAGTTTTGATTGATATTCTTGTTTAAGACTAGCTAGTGCTTGTTCTTCTTTATTTTTTTCAGTTTCCTTAACAGTATATCTACTTTGATAATGTTCAATTTCTTCAACAATCTCACTCTCACGCTCTCGTAGTGAAACACTCCGAGATTCATTTCTCACGATTTCTCTGTCAAAGTTTCTAGATTGATTTTCAAGCTCTACTCTCTTGCTCTTTAATGAGGTTTCCTCAGCTTCAAGTTTGCTAATGATTATTTCACTATCTACTACCTTTTGTTGATTAATCTCTATACTTCTAGTTTTCTCTTTTATATTATTCTTATAATAATGATATTGTGATCTTAAAAAGAGCTCTCTTATAGCTTGCAGTTTTTCATAAACAGATTGATGTTCTTTGGCCTGCTTTGCCCTTTCTCTTAACCTCTCACAATCTATTTCTATTTCTTTAATTAGGTCATCAACTCTTAATATGCTTTCTTGGGTTTTCTGGAGTTGAGCTTCTGTAGAAAACTTTTGTGTCTTATAATCAGCAATCCCAGCTGATTCTTCAAACATAAGCCTTAAGTCCTTGGGTTTAGCCTTTAATATATCATTAACTTCTCCTTGACCAATAAAAGCATATGAGTTTTTACCTAAGCCTACTTTAGATAACAGCTGTGTTATATCTTTAAGCCTACATTGCTGACCATTTAAATAGTATTCACTTTCACCTGAACGGAATAGTCTCCTAGTAATTTTTAACTCTGATCTATCTGATAAAATATATTCTTCATCAGTAATAATTACTGTAACCTCTGCCATTCCAACTGGGCTTCTTGTGGATGTTCCAGAAAATATTACTTCTTCCATCTTAGAGCTTCTTAAGCTAGTAGGACGTTGCTCACCTAAAACCCAAAGAATAGCTTCATATATATTACTCTTTCCACAACCATTTGGTCCGACTATAGCAGAAAATCCTTTTTGAAAGTCAATTTCTACTTTATCAGCAAATGATTTAAAACCATTTATTAAACATTTAGAAAGAAACATTAAACCAACTCCGTTCATACAGTGTAAAACCGGTCAAAAGACCGGTTTTTTTTATTTACTTTCTTTTAAGTTTATCTCTGCTAAGTAATTACTAGCCGCTTCTTGTTCTGCCTGTTTCTTACTCCTGCCAACACCTTTTGCGACAAGATCACCATTTACATACAAGCCAATTTGAAACTCTTTTTCATGATCAGGCCCACTACTATTAAGAACTTCATATTCAATCTTTACAGACTTATAATCTTTTTGTAACTTTTCTTGAAGCCTTGTTTTAAAATCATCATTGGCTGTTTTATAACTTTGTGAAATTATATCAGAAAAGTTTTTTAGAATAAACTCTCTTGCTACTAAAAAACCTGAGTCTATATATATCGCGCCAATAATTGCTTCCATTACATCTGCTAGAAGAGATTTCTTGCTACTTCCACCAGTTTGCTGTTCTCCCTTTCCTAATAGTACTAAACCTGGCAATCCAATTTCCTTTGCTACTTCTACTAAAGACTTTTGTCTTACTATTCGAGATCTTAAGAAAGTTAATTGCCCCTCTGTTGCTTCTGGAAACCTTCTATACAATTCTTCCGAAATAACCAGCTCAATGACTGCATCTCCTAAGTACTCAAGTCTTTCATAATCATA